>NZ_JAVJUO010000195.1:0-117886 GCF_040220555.1 Coleofasciculus sp. C1-SOL-03 | reverse complement strand
AGATCCCCAAATCGGCTCTTTTCAGGAAAGACAAATATCCCCAAAAGCACTATCAATTGCAAAACTAAGGAGAAAAGCTATGAACATTTCCGATCTCAATCACCTCGAAGTCGTTAGCGAAGACAACAAAGTTGTTGGTGGATACTACTACGACCCCGATGAACTGAACTTCGATACCGATATCGATAAGTCTGTCAACATTAACATCTATGAGCGTGTCGATGTCTATAAGCGCTTATACACCTCTTCAACGGTTTATGGGAACAGTGCATTAGCTGAAGCTGATGCCTCTGCTGAAGGCTACGACTCTAACGCTGAAGCCTTCTCCTTCACCTATACCGACCCCTACTTCTCTTCGGCAGGTGCAACATCTATCTCTCAAAGCGACTACTAAAATCAAGAGGGTTACTTGTACAAGGAAGTGCTAAACAAGTAGCCTAGCTGTCTCAAGTTAACTCTTGGCGTACCCAATAACAGCAAACGTCCAATTTTGCCAACTAATTCACTGTAAAAAAGGAGAAAACTCATGAATATTTCTGACCTGAATCACCTCGAAGTCCTTAGCGAAGACAACAAAGTTGTTGGTGGATACTACGAGCTTGAATTCGATACCGATATCGATAAGGATGTAGACATTTCCCTCAATGAGTATGTCAATGTCTATAAGCGCTTATACACCTCTTCAACGGTTTACGGGAACAGTGCCTTAGCTGAAGCTGATGCCTCTGCTGAAGGTCCCCATTCTAACGCTGAAGCCTTCTCCTTCACCTATACTGATCCAAGCTTCTCTTCGGCAGGTGCAACATCTATCTCTCAAAGTGATAGCTATTGCTACTACTGTTACTAGAGTAGTCTAATTGCTACGGCGTCCCGCTTTCACTATCGGGACGCTTCTAATTATTGAATGGGCGCTCAATTAAGTAAGTTGCCATGACTTAAAGTCGGGCGGTGAAGAGCGTCATTAGTCATTTGTAAGAGTTTGAGGACTATTGACAGCACCTAACAGAGTTCGGTTTAGTTCCATCGATCTAATTAGAAACCTAAAAAAGCATTCTTAGGAGGTTAATGTGGCTCCACCAACAGCTTACACTTTTTGTATTAGCTTAATCGGAGGCTTTGTCATTGCTATTACTCCTCCTGCTGCGGCGGCAATTGTCAGTGCAGGTGCTTCGAGTAGCTCATACGTGAATTCCCACGGGGCAGGTGCTAGCAGTCATGGGGCAGCTACCTCACTTATAGAATACAGTAGTAGTAGTCATACAGTGTTCATGCCTGGAGGCATTGTTAGTGGTGCTAGCAGTTCAGCCAGTGCTTCTACCAATTCTTCTCCTTTTATTGGCATCGATAGCAACACAAGTAACAACAGCACAAGTAACAGCACAAATGCCTCGCCTACACTTCCGGATACAGAAGCTGCGGCAGTGCCTGAACCCTCAAGTATCCCGTTCCTTTTGGCTGGTTTGCTGACTGTAGGATTGAAACTTTGGTTTCAACCTAATCGGATAAAGACCCAAGCCCATAACTCACAGCCCCTACTCTAGGGGAACGCTCACACAAAAGCAAGCTGACAAAAAGGGAGTTGTATCCAGTCAGAGTTCTCCATTGTTAAGGTAAGGAGCGATTTACCAATGATGACCAAATTATATTTAATATTAATCAGTTTAATTAGCACTTTAGCAGTTACTTCGCCCTGCCTAGCTCAAATAGTTAATGCAGGTGCTTCGAGTAGTTCATTCGTGAATTCCCAAGGTGCAGGTGCAACCAGCAGTGCCACAGCCACCTCACCTACAGGTACCAGTAGCAGTAGTCAGACGATTTTTGTACCTGGTGCTACCGTCAGTGGTGGTAGCAGTTCCGCTAGTGCCTCCACGAATGCTCCGCCGACAACCAGTGCTAATGTTTTCACAGATTCGCTGAGTAGTCCTAATCCAGGAGCAACGTTTACGCCCGGGGCTACTTCCAGTGGGGGTAGCACTTCAGCCAATACCTCCGTGAATACTCCGCCGCCAGCAACCACCACCGTTGCTCCCGGTTCCCTCAGTAGTCCTAATCCTGGCACAACAACTCCCTTGTCTCCAGCCGTTAATAATCAGCCAGGGTTTTCCCCCAGTGTCACCGCTAACCCGACAAGCGCTCCCCCGGCTTCTATTGCACCCTCTTCCCCCAGGGTGAGAGTAATCCTACCGAACCCCAGCATCAACAATCCTGCAACTACATTTATCAGCATCTTTTCCGCATCCAGCTTTGTCCAAAAAGATAGTAATATTTCCTACAGGGTTGTCGGTGTACCTAGCCGAGTTTTCCCAGGGTTAGGTTTAAGGAGAGTTCCAATCAATCGATAATGGTGGATACAGGCGCGTCCGTTGAGTCAGAAGAAATTGTTGAGTTTCTCAAACAAGACATACAGTATAAAAAAGTCTGTCATCAGATTTGGTCGCAACGAGTCATTGAGCGAGCGACTCAGGAACGAGGCATAGTCGTCACGCCAGAAGAAATTCAGGCGGAGGCAGATAAGCAACGTCAGGCAATGCACTTGGAAAAGGCGGCTGACACCTTGGCTTGGTTGGCGGATCAGAGGATAACACCTGATGATTGGGAAGCAGGAATTCGTCTGCGCTTGCTGACCCAGAAATTAGCCGATTGTTTGTTTGGCAACGAGGTAGAAAAGTTTTTTACTCAAAATCGATTAGACTATGAGCAAATTTTGCTCTATCAACTGATTCTTGCCTCTGAACCCTTGGCGCGAGAACTTTTCTATGAAATTGAAGAAGGGGAAATTAGCTTTTATGAGGCAGCCCACCTTTACGATATTGACCCAGAACGCAAGCGTCGGTGCGGTTATGAAGGAAAGGTTTACCGCTGGCGCTTAAAACCGGAAATGGCATCGGCAGTCTTTGCAGCGCCGATTGGCGAGGTAGTCGGTCCAATTAAAACCGATCTCGGTTATCATCTGTTACGAGCAGAAGAGTTTATCCCCGCCCAATTAACTCCTGAACGGTCTCAAGAAATTCTCAATCGCCTATTTGGACAGTGGTTAGAAAGTGAAGTAAACTACCTAATCCATAGTGAAAGCAGTTGAAAACCGAAGGGAAATCCTTTATCACTATGCTTACGTCCGGAAACTGTAGGGGCGCACCGACGTGCGCCCATAAAATCTTTGCCACGTTTAGGCGAAAACAAACGGATTAACCGTAATAGATGTAACTCCTTGCAAAATACCAATTACTTCAGAAGCACCATCACTGGGATTGATCGCAATCACAAATGCACTGTTCACACCGCCAAATGCTCCTCCCGCAAAAGTATAGTCGAACGAGCCATTTACCTGGAGTTTATCTAAACCATCTTGGAAGTCTCTGATTAAAGCATAATCACCAATGCCAGCAGCAGCATAGAAGACGTTATCGGCGTCACCAAGTACAAATGTATCTTGTCCGAAAAATTGGGAGGGTAAACCAATGGCATCACCCCTCAAACTATCCACTTCACCGGCTCCTGTTCCTCCAGTACCATTGAGGACATCATTCCCGATTAGTCCTGTGAGAATATCATCTCCAATTCCACCAACAAGTATGTCATTGCCTGCATCCCCAATTAGCCGATCATCGCCGTTACCACCACTCAAGGTATCGTTATCAGTGGTAGAAAAAGGATTACTAGACAAACCGGCAAAAAGTAAATCGTCTTGTTCCCCGCCGAGGAGATTATCAGCACCTGCACCCCCCTCTAACGTATCCTGACCAGCACCGCCTTGCAGGTCATCATCACCGCTTTCTCCAAGGAGTAAGTCATCGCCGAAGCTAGCAAGAGCTGTGTCGTCGTCATCTCCACCCTTGAGGACATCATTGCCACTACCCCCCAGTAGTGTATCATCGCCGCTCTCCCCATTCAGGATATCATTAATACCTGTCAAGGTCGTGCCATCGTAATCGTAAGTGAGTGTACCGTTACCCTGACCAATACCCCCTAAAAGTCGGTCATTGCCAGCTCCGCCGTTGAGGATATCGTCACCACTACCTCCATCGAGTAAGTCATCCCCATCATGTGCAAAGAGCAAGTCATTTTCGCTGCCTCCAAACAGCTTGTCGTTACCAAATCCTCCTAATAATGTGTCATTTCCCTGATCACCTCTGATGAAGTCATCGCCATCTTCGCCAAAAAGCAGGTCATTTTCGCTACCTCCATACAGCTTGTCACTACCGTTCCCTCCGACTAAGGTGTCATTGCCTTGATCGCCCTTGATAAAGTCATCACCATCTGCTGCCAAAACCAGGTCATCGCCACGACGACCATAGATTACATCATTACTATTTGTTGCAGCAGGATTAGTGGTTAGATTGACGATATCATTGTTGCTGGTTAAGTTGAGAAATACCATTGGTTTAACTCTCCATTTATTGGATTTGTAATTTATTTCTGTCAATAGTGTAGATAAAATAAGCAGCAAAATGGAGCATCTTGAAAAATAAAGCTGCCATTTTGGCAGTCCTGTTTAACTAGCATATTATCTAGTTGTAGTCATTTTTTTTTACTATTTTTAATAGTTTACTTTAATCAACAAAATAACCGGATCAACCTCCTAAATTCAGGCGATTGATCAGATATCAATTATTGGCTATAAATCAGACAATAATCTGCTTATACCTGTGACTACAAGATTCTCCTTCTTGATCGACAACCCATGCTGATAGATCTACCAGCTAGACTGAGCCAGCCACCAAATATTACTAACGCGAGAGTGCTAGCAGGCTCAGGTACTTGTGTCGATGCTTGAACCGTTGCTTTAGTTTCTTTGGTTTCTACGAACGTTAGATAAGTCGGGCGATCAAACTGACGTTGATAGGAACCCATCGCCAAGAGATCCGCCGACTCTTCCTCTATGTCCACACCAAAGTCTCCAGAGGGTAAGAATGTATTTAAGGTGAAGTTGTCGCTAGCGTCAACTGAGAATAAGTCATCCTCTCCTAAGGTGTTTAACTCCCCAGAGACTGAGAAGAAGTCAAAGACTGTTTGATTTGCCGGATTAGGGTCAGTTCCCCCTAACACCACTAATGATATATCAGCCGCAGCCGTACTCTTTTCCCCTGAAGTTGCCAGGTTAAAGAAAGCCGTAAAATCGAAAGAAAATGATTCCGTCGAATTCGGGGCTGGATTAAGAAGAAATTCTCCAATTACTGATGCTTCACTTTGGGCGAATCCGAAGAAGTTGTCTTGATCACCAAAAGCCTCACTCAAGTTTGTGTTTGTAGCAAAAGCTGGGGAATTCGTAAAAAACAGTGAATCCGCTTGGGCGATAGCCGTGGCTGAGTCTCCTGCCGATACGGAACTGGCATTTTCACCCTCATCTGCATCTAAAACTGAACCGACTGGTGTCATTGTCACCGTATTCGTCTTCGCTGAAACTGTAGAAGAATCAGGGCTTTGACTAAAGTTTTCTAGAAATACGTTAGCCTCAGCCGAAGCAAACGTTGCCGCCAGACTTGGTGAAACTAGCAATACCGAACTTGTTACTAATGGTGCAGCGAAGAACAATACGCTTTGAGCAAGTCTCAGTTCTTTTTTCATGATTTTTTCCTTGTCATCAATAGGGACAGCACAATCTCACGCTCGACATAGCGGTTATAAATATCGATGTGTTGGTGAGCAAATATGACTTACGGCCAACTGTTATTTAGGATTAATAAATGAACAGTTGTGAGAATTAAAGAATAGTTAGGTCTAGCCAAGCCTCAGTAGATTTTAACTCTCGTAACTCCCAACGCTTTATAGTTATATCCTATCCCTAATATAAATTGAATGGGTGAAGTTAGTTTGAAAATAAAAATCTCTTTTTAAAGGGTTTATGAATTGGTGAGTATCATACCAATTCTCCATAATGTTGCGCCATATCCACCCCTTGTAGTAGCGTGGCACAACTGTAGGTTGAGTTGACCCATGTTACTCGGGCGGAATCTAGGGCTAAAGTCCGAGAAATGGTATCCGATAAAAGTCTATCGATTATTTATACTTAATCCAGATTTCAAAAGTATAATTAATCCCTCAAGTCAAGGGATTAATTAAGGAATAATGTGTTGTAAAAATAGTCTAGGAAAAGCTATTCTTAAGAAACTTTACATCTAGAGCTAAAACCGACTAAGCAACTAAAAACCAATAAACCTAGAGTGCTAATCGGCTCGGGTACTTGTGTAGAGTCTTGAACTGTTGCCTTGGTTTCTTTGGTTTCTATGAACGTTAGATAAGTTGGGCGATCAAACTGACGCTGATAGGAACCCATCGCCAAGACATCCGCCAATTCTTCCTCTAAGTCCACACCAAAGTCTCCCGATGGCAAGAAGGTATCTAAGGTAAAGTTGTCGCTGACTTCAACCGAGAATACGTCATCCTGTCCTAGGGTGTTTAACTCTCCGGACACAGAGAAGATATCAAAAACCGTTTGATTCACCGGATTAGGATCAGTTCCGCCTAAAATTACTATGGATATATCAGCTTTCGCCTCACTCTCTTCTCCTGAAGTGATTAGGGTAGAGAAAGCCGTAAAATCAAAAGAAAATGTTTCCGTCGAATTCGGGGCTGGATTAATCAAGAATCCACCGGTTACCGACGCTTCACTTTGGGCAAATCCCAAAAAGTTTTCAGCTTCGCCAAACGCCTCACTCAAGGTTGTGTTAGCGGCAAAGGCTGGAGGGTTGGTGAAAAACAGTGAATCGGCTTCGGCGATAGCTGTTGCTGAGTCCCCTGCCGATGCGGAACTGGCATGTTCCCCCTCATCTGAATGTGAGATGACGTTGACGGGTGTCATTGCGATCGTATTCGTTTTAGCTGAGACCGTCGATAAATCTGGGCTTTTATTAAAGTTTCCTAGAAATACGTTGGCTTCCGCCGAGGCAAAGGTCGCTGCCAGAGTTGGTGAAACAGCTATGACTGAACTCGCGACTAGAGGTGTAGCGAAGAACAATATGTGCTTAACCAGTCTCAGTTCCTTTTTCATGAATTATCCCCTGATTATTAATCAATTATGGGCAGCCAAATTTATCGCTTAGCTAACTTATGCAAAACCCAGGTTTCACTAGCAGTAAGTCGGACTTATATCATGTCCTGATCGATGATTTCCCATAATTGTGATGACCTAAAGCAAGGAGTTTCAGCCATTTTTATCAAGGGTACTTGAGCGGACATGATCGAAGTATAAACTGTTCATAGCTGCCAAGTCACGAACAGTTTCTCTACTCAATTGAGGGGTCTGTTCAGCAGAACTACAATTCGTTTAAGTTTCTTGCGTCCTCTGAAAAGGTCTGTATTAGTATTTTACTCATAACTGAACTTTAATGGATAAAGTTATCTTAAAGCTATAAAGCGATGATTTAAAGATTTTGTAAATTTGTTAGAGTGACGACAGCCTCTAAGTAGGGGGTGCAGGGGACGCTGGGGCATAATTTTGACGGGTAATACCAAGTTGCGTTCAAAGATAGCAGATAGAGTAGATGGGGTGAGGGGGAGATGGGGAGATTGGGGAAAAAGAAAGCTATACATTATACGGCAACTGGGTATAAGTCTCAAAAGCTACCAGGTACGAGTTGCTGGAAGCAAGAATTAGCAAAGGTTTTGGCTTAACTTGATACCTAGGGATGAGATACCGACTCCACAAGACACCAGTGTAGATCGGCTGGCATAGGAATCTCCCGTTATTTTGGAGTCATGGGACACCAAGGATGAGCTTAACGATCGCTCATACCTAGGTCAGATGAATCAAATGGGTATTTCCTGTAGGCTAATAGCCGTAAATCTTTTGAGTATAACGCTGTTTATTAACATTTTGCATAGAAATCTTGACATTAATTCGTAAAGTTAACTAATGTAGCAGTCGGACAGGTTTATCGAAACGCTTTACATTTAGGTAGTTACACCAACTTCAGTCTCTTAACCAGAGTCAAAGGAACAAGAGTAAGGGCTGAAGGATAAAGCGGTATGACAGTAAGGGGCACCTGCGACTGTTTTAGAAGCAAAAGCTAAAGGACGTGTTGATCATGCTGCCATTGCCAGAGGAAGGTCGGAGACGAGTTCAAATCGAGGGTGTGTTGCCCCAAATCGATGGGGGTCGTTTTGCCATCAAGCGGACAGTTGGGGAACGAGTCCATGTGGAAGTGGATATGTTCTGTGACAGTCATGATGCCGTTTCTGGCGTCATTTTGTACCGTCCCCAAAAATCCCAAACCTGGTTTGAGGTTCCCTTATCGCCAACGGTGAACGATCGCTGGCAGGGAGAATTCACTGTATCAGAGATGGGGGATTATGTCTATACCATTATGGGCTGGGCGGATCATTTTAAATCCTGGCAACGGGACATGACCAAGAAATTGGCAGCCGAACAGGAGGTCTCAGTTGACTTGCTGATTGGGGCAAACTTAGTCGAAGAGGCGGTGAAACGCGCCAGTGGGGATGATGCGGCACAGTTAAAAACCTGGGTCGCGACACTGCGATCGCAAGATGTCGCCCAACCAATTTTAGGGGATAAAGCCATTTCCCCGGAACTTGGGCAACTGATGGCAAAATACCCCGATCGCAAATTTGCCAGCACCTACCACAAAGAACTGAGAATTATCGTAGACCGAGAACGGGCAAGGTTTAGCACCTGGTACGAAATGTTTCCTCGTTCCTGTGGTGAACCGGGCAAACATGGCACATTCAAAGATGCTCAAGCCCGCTTACCCTATATTGCCAGTATGGGGTTTGATGTCCTGTATTTACCCCCGATTCATCCCATTGGCAAGCAATTTCGCAAAGGCAAAAATAACGTCAATGTCGCCGAACCTGACGATGTGGGTGTACCCTGGGGTATTGGTGCAGCCGAAGGCGGACACAGGGCGGTTCATCCCCAACTAGGAACCATGGCTGACTTTGAGGAATTTGTCGCCAAAGCCGCTGAACATGGGATTGAAATTGCCCTAGACTTAGCCTTCCAATGTTCTCCGGATCACCCCTACGTCAAAGAAAATCCCCAATGGTTCCGCCAGCGCCCGGATGGGACGATTCAATACGCCGAGAATCCGCCAAAAAAATATCAGGATATTTATCCGATTGACTTTGAAACCCCAGACTGGCAAAATCTGTGGCAAGAACTGCGGAGTGTCATGCTTTTTTGGATTGAAAAAGGCGTGCGGATTTTCCGAGTCGATAACCCCCATACCAAGGCATTCGATTTTTGGGAATGGGTGATTGCGGATTTGAGACAAACCTATCCCGATTTAATTTTACTTTCGGAATCCTTTACCCGTCCCAAGGTGATGTATCGTCTCGCCAAGTTAGGATTTACCCAATCCTATACCTATTTCACTTGGCGTAATAGTAAGTGGGAAATGACCCAATATCTCACCGAACTCACCCAAACCCCTGCTCACGACATCTTTCGCCCTAACTTTTGGCCCAATACCCCGGATATTTTGCATGAGTTTATTCAGCATGGGGGACGCCCTGCCTGTATTATTCGTTTAGTGCTAGCCGCAACCTTAACGGCAAACTATGGGATTTATGGACCCGCGTTTGAAGTGTGCGAAAATCGGGCGCTGAAACCGGGGAGTGAAGAGTATTTAAACTCAGAGAAATATCAGATTCGGGAATGGGATTTAAATAGTCCGTATACAATCAAAGACTTGATTGCCCGGGTTAATTTTGCTCGTCGGGAACATCCCGCGTTGCAAAGTAATGGCAGTTTGCGGTTTCATCACACGGATAATCATCAGATCATTTGTTACAGCAAACAGACTGATGATTTCAAGGATGTGATGCTAATGGTGGTCAGTTTTGACCCTCAATGGATGCAAGCAGGCTTCATTGATTTGCCCTTAGAATCCTTAGGGATTGACCCCTATCGGGAATACTATCTCCATGACCTACTCAGTGATACCCACTACACCTGGTTTGGTGGACATAATTATGTGGAACTCAATCCTCAGGGTATTCCAGCCCATGTTTTCTGGGTAAGGCAATAGAGTCGTAGGGGTTTGGTCTCCAAACCCCATTTCCGATGTAGGGGCGGGTTTTACCACTAACGTTTAATTTTCTTTCACCCTGATATTTTTAACCCCGCCCCTATAGAGTACACATTGTCTGCAACAAAGAACAAATGACCAATTACAATTGACAATTGACAATTGTCAATTATCAATAAACCAGGGAGAACTACCAAAGAACAAATGCTTAATTCAATCTTGAAAGATGATCCGTTATGGTTTAAAGATGCCATTATCTATGAAGTGCCGATTCGTGCCTTTGCCGATAGCAATGGTGATGGAATTGGTGACTTGCGTGGCTTGACATCGAAGCTGGATTATTTACGGGATTTAGGGGTCACTGCAATCTGGACATTACCCTTTTTCCCCTCTCCGCTTAAAGATGATGGCTACGATATAGCCGAATATAAAAAAATTAACCCCATTTTTGGCACAATCGAAGACTTCCAAGAGCTGTTAGATGCGGCGCATCAACGGGGGATTCGGGTAATCATTGAGTTAATTGTTAACCATACCTCGGATCAGCACCCCTGGTTTCAACGCGCTCGCAAAGCCCCCAAAGGCAGCAGTGAACGGGATTTTTATGTCTGGAGTGAGAACCCAGAAAAATATAAAGATGCCCGGATTATTTTCCAGGATTTTGAACATTCTAACTGGGCGTGGGACTCAGTTGCTAAAGCGTATTATTGGCATCGTTTCTATTCCCATCAACCTGACCTCAATTACGAAAATCCGGAAGTCGGTAAAGCCGTTTTAGAGGTTGTGGATTTATGGTTGGCAATGGGCGTGGATGGACTGCGGATGGACGCCGTGCCTTATTTGTATGAACAAGAAGACACAAACTGTGAAAACTTAGCCGCTACCCATGCGTTCTTGAAACAGTTACGCGCCCATGTTGATGCCAAGTTCCCCAATCGGATGCTGTTGGCTGAGGCGAATCAGTGGCCCGAAGATGCGGCGGAGTATTATGGGCAGGGGGATGAATGTCACATGAATTTCCATTTTCCCCTAATGCCACGTCTGTTTATGGCATTAAAGATGGAGGATAATTTCCCGATCATTGATATTCTCAACCAGACGCCGCAAATTCCCAATAACTGTCAGTGGGCATTGTTCCTGCGGAATCACGACGAACTGACTCTGGAAATGGTCAGCGATGAAGACCGGGACTACATGTATAAAATGTATGCAGAAGACCCGCAGGCACGACTCAATTTAGGGATTCGTCGCCGCCTTGCACCTCTGATGGGGAATAATCGCGACCAAATTGAGTTGATGAATGGGTTGCTGCTGTCTCTCCCCGGTACGCCAGTCTTATACTACGGTGATGAGATTGGTATGGGCGATAATATTTATCTAGGCGATCGCAACGGGGTTCGCACACCGATGCAATGGAGTGCTGACCGCAATGCTGGCTTCTCGCGCACGAATCCGCAACGACTTTACGCCCCGCCGATTGTTGACCCAGAATATCATTATGAAGCGATTAATGTAGAAGCGCAGCAGGGGAATCCCAATTCCCTGTGGTGGTGGATGAAGCGGTTAATTGCCACCCGCCAGCGTTTCCAAGCCTTTGGGCGAGGAACGTTTGAGTTTCTCCATCCCGATAACCGTAAGGTTTTGGCATTTACCCGCACTTATGCTGGGGAACATATTTTAGTGGTTGCCAACTTGTCGCGATTTGTGCAAACTGTAGAGTTGGATCTCTCGGCATTCCAAGGGATGGTACCGGTGGAGATTTTTGGACGTACCCAATTCCCAGCAATTGGTTCTTCATCCTATTTCCTCAGCTTGGGTCCGCATAGCTTCTACTGGTTTACCCTCCAGTTGCAAGACACTCTAGCGGAAACTCCCAGTTCCCAAGTTCAACCGCCGACGCTGAGGGTGAGTGGCAAATGGCAAACGGTGTTTTCTCAACCGATTTTAAAGACAACCTTGGAGTCGATTTTGCCCAATTACCTCTATACTTGTCGCTGGTTTGGGGGTAAGGCAAGGACGGTACAATCGGCAGAGATTGTGGAAGCGATTCCCGTCTCCTATAAACAAACCGAGGCGGAGTTACTTTTCCTCAAGTTAGAGTACACTGAGGGTATCCCAGAAACCTACATTCTGCCCTTAGCTTACGCGCCCGGAACGGAACTGGGTGGCGATGGGTCGAACATTCAGGCTCATCAGGTCATTGCCTATCTCCAGGTTGAGGGACAGGAAGAGGTGGGCTTATTATTCGATGCAGTAGCTGAACCGGACTTTTTAGCCTTCCCCTTAGACGCCGTGCGTCACAAGCATCGCTATAAAGGAAAGGCGGGAACCTTAGTGGCTACAGCAACAGACGCCCTGGCTGAACTGATGCAAGAGGCGACTCACCTGGAACCGCATCTACTCAGAGGCGAACAAAGTAATACTTCAATCGTGTATGGCGATCGCTTTATCTTAAAGCTGTTCCGTAAGGTTGAGGAAGGAATTAACCCAGACTTAGAAATTGGGCGTTTCCTCACCGAGAAAAAAGTCACCGAACATTTTGTTCCCGTGGCGGGGGCGCTGGAGTATCGCGCTTCCAACTCAGATACGATCACCATCGGCGCTTTGCAAGCATTTGTTCCCAATACCACCAATGCTTGGTCCTATACCTTAGATTCCCTGCGCGGTTATTTTGAACAAGTGATGGTATTGCCCGGATCAGATTTACAGGAGATGGAACTCCTCTTACCCTCGGCTGTCGAGTCGCTGGATCGAACTGATCCGCCCTTTGGCTACGATCTGATTGTTCCCTATTTGGATACGACGCAACTGTTGGCAAAGCGAACGGCTCAATTGCATATTGCTTTGTCCTCGGATGCGGAGAATCCTAACTTTGCCCCAGAACCGTTTACCTCGTTCTATCAACGGTCTGTGTATCAGTATATGCGGAACCTGACGGGTCAGGTGTTACTGCTACTGAAAAAACGGATCGAGGTATTACCGGAGGACACTCAGCCCTTAGCCCAAACCATTCTCAACCGCCAAGAGCAGATTTTAGGACGCTTTAAAGCCTTACTCAATCTGCAAATTACGTCGATGCGGACTCGGTGTCATGGGGATTTCCATTTAGGACAAGTCTTATATACGGGGAAAGACTTAATTATCATTGACTTTGAGGGAGAACCCGCCCGTCCTCTGAGTGAACGCCGCATGAAGCGATCGCCCCTGCGAGATGTGGCGGGAATGCTGCAATCGTTCCACTATGCAGTGGCGCTGGGCTTACGCAATGAAATGGACAGTGGTATGATCCGCCCGGATAATCTCTCGGTGATGGAACAATGGACTGGGTTCTGGTATTCCTGGGTGAGTGATACCTTCCTAAAAACCTATCTGGCGACAAGTGCAGGTCATTCGTTTATTCCGCAAACGACTCAGGAGTTACAGGTGCTGTTGGATGCTTATCTGTTTGAGAAATCGATTTATGAGTTAGGCTATGAACTCAATAATCGACCCAAGTGGGTGGATATTCCCTTACAGCGCATTCTCCAGTTGCTGGAGTCGGTACCTATGTCTGGGGAGATGAATTTCCAGACACCGCCGATGAGGTAGAGTGTAGGGGCGGGTTTTATTATTAAGGTTTAGTTTTCACTCTGATATCACTAAACCCGCCCTGATTAGAGCGATCGCTACGGCGATTGAAATCGCAGCTACACAAACAAAGTCCGCCTGCGCGGACTGGGTTATAACGAGGGTAGCGTTCTCCGGCTGAAGGGGTGACAAGCCGTCTAAAACTTTAAAATCAGGTTTTGAGCGACATTCGTATCTCCAAAGATGATTTCGTTAAAACTCTTCCTTGTTTACTGGTCTATTTATCTTCCTTGTCTTACCTAAACCCCAATCTTAAAAAACCTCTGATGAGGTACTTAAGCAAGATCCCCGACTTCTTGGAGAAGTCGGGGATCTATCTGGATCTATCTGTGTACCAAGGGCTGTAAATGGGTTATAGCAACCGCCAAGACGGTTAGGACACATCATTTATGTAGAGACGCGCCATGGAAAGTCTCTAGCTTTAGCTAGTGGTACAATTTAACTATCTTAAATATATTTAGGCTTAAATGGGGGAAGTATGAAATTTATCAGTCCCAAGGTCGATTATGCCTTTAAAAAAATATTTGGTTCTGAACAAAGTAAGGATATTTTAATCAGTTTTCTCAATGCGATAATTTATGGGGGCGAGAAGATTATTCAATCCTTGACAATTATCAATCCCTATAATCCGGGTCAGGCAATGACCTTAAAAGACACATATTTAGATATAAAAGCGGTTTTGTATGATGGGTCTATTGTCGTTATTGAAATGCAAATAGCACGGGTAAGTGCTTTTAGTAAACGAGTTGTTTATAATTTAAGCAAAGCTTATACCAATCAGTTAGGTATCGGCGAAGACTATCTCAGTCTTACTCCGGTGATTGCTGTCACGATCACCGATTTTATCCTGTTTAACCAGACTCCTGATGTAATTAATCAATTTATCTTTCAGGAAAAAACGAAAAAATTTGCTTATCCCGATACCGAATTGCAACTCATTTTTATAGAATTGCCGAAATTTAAGAAAACCCTGTCAGAATTAAAGAGTTTAAGCGATAAATGGATTTATTTTATTAAAGAAGCTGCCACCTTAGATGCCATACCCGATAATTTAGGAGAAGTCCGTGAGATAGAACTGGCTTTAAATATTGCCAACCAAGCCAAAATGACGGTAGAAGAGTTAGAGGTGGTTGATCGCCGAGGGATAATGTTACAAGATGAGAAAGGGCGGATAACTTATGCCAAAGAAGAAGGTAAAGAAGAAGGAAAACTCACGGAAGCGATCGCGTTAATCCGGCGTCAACTCAAAAAGCGTTTTGGTGAGATTAATATCGCGATAACTAGCCAAATTGAAGCGTTATCGATTGAAGAGTTGGAACGTTTAGGAGAAGATTTTTTAGACTTTAACAGTTTGGCAGATTTGGAACATTGGCTGGAAGAGCGATCGCGCTGATCAACCCTGTGATCTTTTATTACTCAATTTTAAAATTAAAATACTTTGGAATAACTCACTCTACCCACGGCTACAGGCTAAGAACCTGAAAGGAAATAAGTAGTCAGACAAAAGAAAACGGTGCTGTATTAAGTTTGGTAAATCACCCTCAAACCCTGACTGTTCCCTGTTCCCTGTTCCCTGTTCCCTAATCTCAACCGTTAACTTTAATTGTGTCCACCCACTTAATCAATCGTTGACAGCCGTCTTCCCATCGATTAATTTCCCGTTTTGGGTATAAGCAGTATTTTTACTTATTGACAAATAATACTTTATTTATTTTTTTAAGCAACCACTTTAAATAAGTTTTATATATCAATTTACAATAATTTGATAAATTCCTTAAATCAGCGAAAGAGTAAGAAACGTAAAGCGTTAAACTAGCAAACGTGTATTAAATCTTGAAACGAGGGCGACCTCCTTTACCTGCCGAAAATTGTTTCTGGTCAGAGATAATTTCCTTTAGCCAAACTGTTTTGTCTGAATGGGCAGATTGATTATTGGTGAATTCATCATTAACACACTCATGATTGATGAAAAATTTAGGATAGTAATAAAGATGGATCATACCACCAAACCGCTGAACCCTGATCAGCAAATTAATCACGGGTGTAATTTAAAATGGAAGCCTACCGATCAAACAGACTATTGGTTGGCAACAACGGCGCTAGTGAGGCGTAAGATCGGTGGTAAGCCAAGTTTGCTTTGTAAGTAAGACCCTTTGACAAAATCAATTGGTTCACCGTTTTGCCAACGGGCATTTTGACAAAAAGTATTTAACCCAAAACCCGCTAATGGAAGACTCGATCTGCTTGTCAGGATTACCTGTCAAGCGAGTCAAGGTGAGTCGTCTACTTATTGTACTCCCTTGGCACTAGGGCTTTCAGGTTAGCAATTTAGATAGTGGTTTTCTGTCCTTTTTTCCAAAATTCAATAACACCATTGGAAAAACATCGTCAATCAGGATAAACCCTGATGACCACTTGGTTGAGAATAATTGAATCAACCAATACTCCTGTGTTTTGGGTCAATTTGAGAGAAGCCTTAAACAGAATAGTGCTGAATTAAGTGTTTGTCGGTAAGCCTGTGAGCGCTCTAGAATCGCTTTGTGCTTACTCCCTTAAATCGAATGCCCCTGACTTTAGAGTTTGTAGTAAGCGCTGTCTTCGCTTCTGGCACGCTTCGTGCCTACTACGAACCCAGCTTAAGTCAGTGACATTCCCCTTAAATCAGTGCCATTCAATGCTTGTCTACGCGGCTTTTCTGGTGTGACTTGCCAAATTCTACAACAGTGTTTCCCCCGGCATCGAGTTAATTTTCGCTGCCAATAATTTCAGAACGCTACAACACCCTTTCATGTCATAAGTACAGGAGAAACCAATCTACAATGACTCCACAAACAACCTTTCCTCAAGCCGGATTAACGAAGACAATCCGGGAAGATTTAATTGACTCATTGCCAAGCCGAGACGCTAACAATATTGGAGTCGAACATGGAGCCAAGTATCGCACCTCGGAGTGGTACACTGGGTCTGGAGAAATCGTTCCGGGGAATGATAGTCGCTCGTTTGAAGTCACTGCAACCTTTACCCTAAAAGCGCAAGTCAAGTTAATTCAGGGAATTTTCGACCCCTCTAACCCAACCCTGGCGGAAATCTATAATAGTCGGGGTCGCTGTGTCGCCATCATTGACCAAACGGTAGATAATTTGTATGGGGAATCAGTGCGTCAGTATTTTGACACCCATGAAATCCCCCTGCAAATGAATGTTTGTCGCGCTTGGGAAGCGGATAAAACACCAGAAACGGTGCATCGCCTGCTGGAATTTTTAGGAAAAGACGGCTGTGATGTCTCTCGCAATGAACCCGTATTAGTGATTGGTGGGGGGGTTCTCAGTGATGTGGCGGGATTAGCCTGTGCCTTACAACACCGCCGCACGCCTTATATTATGGTGGGGACAACGGTAGTCGCCGCGATTGACGCGGGTCCGAGTCCGCGTACTTGTACCAATGGCAAACAATTTAAGAATAGTATTGGGGCGTATCATCCACCCGTACTAACCTTAGTCGATCGCACTTTTTTCCGCACCCTCGCCACGGGTCATATCCGGAATGGGATGGCGGAAATTATTAAAATGGCGGTGACAGATGACAAGGTTCTGTTTGAACTGCTGGAAGACTATGGTTCGCGCTTGGTAGAAACTCACTTCGCCACGTTAGGAGATGATCAGGAATTAGCCAAGGTTGCGGATGAAGTGATTTATCGGGCATTATTCTCCTATATGAAATATGAGGGAACGAATATGTTCGAGACATATCAGGATCGCCCTCATGCTTATGGTCACACCTGGAGTCCCCGTTATGAACCCGCCGCTAAGTTAATGCATGGTCATGCGGTATCCACAGGAATGGCGTATGGCGCAACGTTAGCGACGAAATTAGGCTGGTTGCAACCCACAGAACGCGATCGCATTATTGCACTGATTCGTTCTCTAGGGTTGAGTGTCTATCATCCTATCTTAGAAGACATTGATCTGATGATTGCGGGTCAGCAAAATATGCGGCGCAAACGGGGAGATGGCGGACTGTGGGCGCCTTTACCCTGTGGTATCGGTGTCTGTGATTATGCACAAGAGGTACCACCGGATTTACTGGAGGCGGCGGTAGCGGATCATAAAGCCGTCTGTGCAATGTTACCTGATAGTGGTGCTGGCGTAGAAATGTATCTCAAGGATTTGGGTTTGGAATAATTCTATCCCCCAATGTAGAGACGTTGCATGCAACGTCTCTACATTGCAACCTCTGGTACAAATTGCCACATCATTAAGGAAAAAAATCATGCAAACTGCAACAAAAGAAGCGATCGCGCGTCCGGTTACTCCCCTAGGAATTCTAGTCGAACAGCTTGAACAAACCCTGGAATTAGTAGATGAAGCGCAACATCCGCAACTGGCGAGTTCTCTGCAAAAAGCCTATCAACTCGCGGCTAAACTCGAACCGTACCTAAATCAAAATACAACGCCAGATTCTCCCGCCTTAACCGCCTTAGTAGAGAAAACCTGCACCGAAGATTGGAGTAAATTATTCTCCGATGGCGAGACAGTGCGCCAGTTAGAACAGGAGATGTTATCTGGACATATTGAGGGACAAACCTTGAAGATGTTTGTCAAGATGACTGGGGCGAAACGGGTGCTAGAAATTGGTATGTTCACAGGCTATTCTGCTTTAGCCATGGCGGAAGGATTACCTGAGGATGGATCAGTGATTGCTTGTGAGGTGGATGAGTATGTGGCAAGTTTTGCCCAATCCTGTTTCCAAGCCTCACCGCATGGGAAAAAAATTACTGTAAAAGTTGCGCCAGCCTTGGAGACACTGCGTCAATTAGCGAAAGCGGGAGAGTCGTTTGACTTGGTATTTATTGATGCAGATAAGCAGGAGTATGTGGATTATTATCATACGCTCCTCGATACTCAATTATTAGCACCAGATGGGTTAATTTGTGTGGATAATACCTTGTTGCAGGGACAGGTTTATTTAGCAGCCGAAGAACGGACACCGAATGGAGACGCGATCGCCAAATTTAATCAGGTGGTTATGGATGATTCCAGGGTGGAACAGGTTGTCTTACCTTTGCGTGATGGTTTGACCCTAATTCGGCGGGTTTAAACCCTAACAATCTGTAGGGGCGGGTTTCACTATTATCGTTGGAAATGGTGCGTTAGCGAAGCGTAACGCACCCTACACCCGCCCCGACTCAACCCTCAATTTCCTGATTAAATAGGGGGTTTGGTGACCAAACCCCTACAAATGACAAATGACAAATGACCAATGACAACATCACGTATTCTTGCTGTACTGCAAAACCTGGGAACATTAACCTTACTCGCGATCGCGTTTCCATTCAATTTAACCGTTGTCGTCGTGGCGCTGGTGTGGGATAGTCTCACTCGCCCTTTCCAGAAGCCCAAAGTCGCTAACCCCAATCCCAAAACGATTATGCTAACTGGGGGGAAAATGACCAAATCCTTGCAACTGGCGCGGTCATTTTACGCCGATGGACATCGGGTTATTTTAGTGGAAACCCATAAATATTGGTTGGTGGGACATCGATTTTCCCGGGCGGTTGATCGGTTTTATACGGTTCCCGCCCCCAACAAAGATCCCGATGGTTACATGGAAGGGTTACTCGCGATCGCCAAACAGGAAAATGTGGATGTTTATGTTCCCGTCTGTAGTCCCGTCGCCAGTTATTATGACTCTCTAGCCAAGCCGATTTTATCGGGGTGTTGTGAGGTTTTCCACTTTGATCCAGATGTCACCCAACTGCTGGATGATAAGTTTGCGTTTGCCGAAAAAGCACGAGAATTTGGCTTATCTATACCCAAATCCTTCAAAATTACTGATCCGCAACAGGTGATTGATTTTGACTTTTCCCAAGAGAAACGCAAGTATATCCTGAAGAGTATTCCTTACGACTCGGTGCGGCGTTTAAACTTAACGAAACTTCCCTGTAAAACTCCATCAGAAACTGCCGCATTTGTCAAGAGTTTGCCCATCAGTGAGGAGAAACCCTGGATTATGCAGGCGTTTATTCCGGGTAAGGAATACTGTACTCATAGTACGGTGCGGAATGGGGAATTACGACTGCACTGCTGCTGTGAATCGTCGGCGTTTCAAGTGAATTATGAAAACGTTGATCAGCCGGATATTTTGCAGTGGGTGAGTCGGTTTGTCCAGGGATTGAATTTGACGGGACAAGCCTCCTTTGATTTTATCAAGGCAGAGGATGGGACAGTTTACGCGATCGAGTGTAATCCGCGCACGCATTCGGCAATTACTATGTTTTATAACCATCCCGGAGTGGCGGAAGCCTATTTAAGTGACACGCCGTTACCTGAACCGTTGCAGCCATTGCCGAAAAGTAAGCCAACCTATTGGTTATATCACGAAGTTTGGCGGTTGAATGAGATTCGCTCATTTGGGGATATCCAGCGCTGGTTTAAGACAGTGTTTGGCGGAAAAGATGCGATTTTTCAGGTGAATGATCCGCTACCGTTTTTGATGGTACATCACTGGCAAATTCCTTTATTGTTACTGGATAATTTGCGCCGGATGCAGGGCTGGATCAGGATTGATTTTAATATTGGTAAGTTGGTGGAATTGGGGGGAGATTGATACTGTAGAGACGTAGCCTGCTACGTCTGCCATGGCACGTCTGGGAGATGGGGACAGGTTGAGTAACATCTGGGTGAGATAAGAAATGAGAATCGTAAGCACAGCGCCGACAGAACCAATCATCAACTATCAGTAAAAATGATTGCAGCTACCTTTATCCTATTTCTTTTAGTGTTTACTGGCGTCGGTATTTACTCAGCAACCCAAAAGCAAGCGACGACAACCGATTACCTCCTTGCCAGCCGCAATGTTAATCCCTGGCTAACTGCCCTTTCAGCAATGGCGACGGGTCAAAGTGGTTTACTATTTATTGGTCAAGTTGGTTTTGCTTATACGATTGGATTATCGGCGATTTGGCTAACCCTTGGCTGGATGATCGGAGATTATATTGCTTGGTGGTTTGTATTTAAACGATTCAGACAAGTTTCTGAAGCCATTTCTGCCGATACGGTGTCCTCTTTCTTGGGTCAAGAAACCAAAGGAATTCGCTGGATTACGGCAATTTCAGCGTTAATTACCATCGCTTTTCTGGGGTCTTATGCAGCGGCGCAATTAGTTGCAGGAGGTAAGGCACTTCATGCAGTATTTAATTGGAATTATTCCCTCGGTGTGATTGTTGGCGCGATTGTGGTGATGATTTACTGTTTTTCCGGGGGAATTCGGGCTTCAATTTGGACGGATGCGGTGCAAGCAACAATTATGATTGGTTCCCTACTGCTGCTATTGGTGGTAGCGATCGCCAATTGTGGCGGATTGACTGGATTCTGGACAAAACTTGCCGCCATTGACCCAGAATTGGTCAGTTTAAGTCCAGGGGATCTGGAGTGGGGATTTTTGCCCTTTTTAATTGGCTGGATTGCCGCCGGATTTGGTGTCGTGGGTCAACCCCATATTCTAGTTCGGGCAATGGCAATTAATTCGGCGAATAAGATTGGGTTAGCACGGGATATTAAAGTAATTTGTGCTTTCTTTACCTCGTCTTCAGCGATGGCTGTGGGGATGGCGGCGCGGGTGCTTTTGCCCGATTTGTTAACCAATGGTGATCCAGAATTAGCACTACCTTATTTAGCCCTAGAATTATTACCTGCTATCTTAGTTGGACTGATGCTAGCGGGACTCTTTGCGGCGACAATATCGACAGCCGATTCACAAATTTTATCCTGTTCAGCGGCATTAACGCAAGACCTGTTTCCGGGATTGGCGCACTCGTATAATTATGCCAAGTTGGGAACCTTAACGGTGACAGTAATTACCTTGAGTATTGCCTTAGTGGGAGATAATAATGTCTTTGCTTTGATTACATTTTCTTGGTCAGTTCTCGCCTCTAGTTTGGGACCGTTATTAATCTTACGGGTGTGGCAAAAATCGGTAACCACGCCAGTCGCGATCGCGATGATATTCGGGGGGATTGCGGCGGCGTTGTTCTGGAAGGTGGGACTGGATTTATCGGGTATAGTTTATGAGGTGCTTCCGGGTATGGCGGCGGGGGGTCTGATTTATTTAGGATCTCAGTTTTTTATTGCTAAAGAAAGCAGTTAAATATTGTTTTAAAATTATCAGGAGATTCAATCATGTCAGTGCTGAATATTCTGCATTTAGTGGGTTCTGCTGAAAATGATTTTTATAGCGACTTATCCCGTCTTTATGCTAAAGACTGTATCACAGCAACCGCTAATCCCTCACGCTATAAATTTTTTATTGCCTATATTACTCCTGATAGATTGTGGCGTTTTCCTTCATCGTTGACACCAGAAGACATTGACGCAGCAAAACCCCTATCTCTTGCTGAAGCCATACAGTGGATCACTACACAAAACATCGATGTAGTTTTACCGCAAATGTTTTGTATTCCTGGAATGACTTACTATCGAGGTTTATTTGACCTCTTAACTATTCCTTATGTAGGCAATAAAGCAGAGTTGATGGCATTAACCGCCCATAAAGCTAAAGCCAAAGCTATTGTTGCTGCTGCGGGGGTAAAAGTCCCGTATGGGCAACTATTACGCCAAGGAGACACCCCCAATTTAATGCCACCTGTTGTGATTAAACCCGCTAACTCGGATAACTCTTTAGGGGTTACGCTAGTGAAAAATATGGCTGACTATAATCAAGCCTTAACCACAGCTTTTCACTATAGCGATGAAGTCTTAGTGGAAGACTATATTGAACTTGGACGAGAAGTTAGATGTGGGATTTTTGTGAAGAATGGAGAGTTAATTGGACTGCCTTTAGAAGAATATTTAGTCAATCCGGAAAACCATCCAATTCGGAATTATAGCGATAAACTAAAAAAAATAGAGACAGGTGAGTTAACTTTGACAGCTAAGGATAAGCAAAAGGCTTGGATAGTTGACACAACCGATCCGGTAACAACCAAGGTTCAAGACGTCGCCAAACAATGCCATAAAGCTTTAGGTTGTCGTCATTATAGCTTGTTTGATTTTCGCATTGATCCCCAAGGACAACCCTGGTTTTTAGAAGCAGGTTTATACTGTTCTTTTTCCCCTAAAAGTGTTGTTGCTTGTATGGCAAAAGCAGCAGGGATATCCGTAGATGAGTTATTGCAGACAGCAATCGCTGAAGCCTTAATCTAAGGACAATAGATTGGGTTAAGGTAAGAAACCCAACCTACTGGCGTGGCACACCTAAAATGGTAGATTAGAATTGTAGGGGCGCAAGGCTTGCGCCCAGTTTAAACGTCAAATCTATTCCACAATTTTAGCTGTGTCAGTCCACTACTGGCGTGGCACACCTTAATTGGTGGATTAGCATTGTAGGGGCGCACAGACGTGCGCCCAATTTCACGGTCAAATCTATTCCACAATTTTAGCTGTATCAGTCCACTACTGGCGTGGCACAGCTAAAATAGGGCTTTGTTTGTAGTCAGCACAAAGAGTAATCTAACGCATAGCTGGAGAGGGCTGAAGCCCTCACTACAAAACGAGCAGATGATACCTGCCTACAATTGGCAGTAATCACTCATCAATGTCCAGTTATAACTAAGGAGAATCTTGAGCAATTACTCCAGCTCGTTCTTCTTGTAGACAGCGGACTTTAGTTGTAGCATAATCAGACCATTGGCGTTGCTCGGCTTCTTCATAGTCTTTGATGGTTAAACTTAAATGAGGAACACAAATGTCGTGCTGACTAGCCAACTCCAGAGCCAGCCGCAAATCTTTATGGAGTAGTTGAACAGTAAATTCAGGGTGTTGAGATAAGTCATCACAGCGTCGTGAAAACCAATAGTGAGGCAAGCCATGAATATCCCCAGGATTCTGACCAAATGATCCCAAACGTAGGACATCCCAAATCGTTTGTAGCTCGATTCCCGAAGCTAAACCCAACGTAATTCCTTCACTCACCGCTTGAACCGCGATCGCATTCACAGCATTGTGGATAAGTTTGCATCGAGTTCCGCTGCTAATTTCTCCACAGTAGATAACCTGATCTGCCATTAATTGGAGGATGGGTTCAACTCGCTCGAAGGTTCCCTTTGAGCCACCAACCAGAATCGCTAAACCCATACCTTGCTGACTTTGAACCCCTTCCGAGCAATCATTAAAGGGGGCATCTAACATCTCAATTCCCAGTTTTTCCATGGCGTGATGAATTCTGAGAATTGTTTCGGGAGAGTTGGTACTAATATCCACGTAAACACTTCCGGGTTGCAATCCTTGGCTCAAGTTTTGTTCACCCTCTAGCACCGCTGTGATCACATCCTCAGGAGTCGGTAAGGCAGTAAAGATTATCTCTGAATGGGTTGCAACTTCGGCACAACTCTGAGTAATTTTAGCACCTAAAGATTGCAGCTGTGCCATAGAATCTTGATCAAGATCGTAGACATAGACTGAGTAACCGTGGTCTAGAAAATTAGCGGCTTGTTTTCCTCCAATATTGCCGCAACCGATGATACCGATGCTGGGACAATTGGCGCGAAATTCAGTTCCTGAAGTGCTGTCAGTTGATACCATAAGGATTATTTAATGCTGTTTTTTATCTTAGCATAAATAGACCAAGTATATAACTAGAGATTAATGACGGTATTTAGTTTTCTTTTTGCATCTAACCCTTGTAATTAATCGACAATATACTAACTTTAAACGATTGAAATAATTCTATTTGGGCAGTACCCACCAGCCAGTCAGTACCATTCGACTTAAGTGGAATGTTGCTGACTCATATAGCCAGGAAATAAATTTCCGCGTCAAAGCTCAAGTAAGCTAAAGCTTACTCATGGTTATGTTGGCAATTGATGAACTCAGCGAACAGCGCCGCTAGGAATTGGCTGATAAAGTTCATCAGATGCAAATCAACGGCGAAATTTGAGCTTTAGCGACACAGGCGCGAGATGAGGGGCGGGTATTGCTGTCCTTGTTAAGGTCATTATAGGCAATCCACCAGCAAACCAGCTATGCCATTAATCTCTAGCGCGATCGCTAGGCTTCATACTCCATCAGAGCCGGAATCTCACGAGTAGAATTTATGATGTTACTAGGGCGTTATCAGGTATCTCCCTTCTCTTTAACCCCAGAAGAATTAGAGCAGGATGTCAACAATGCCTGAATCCCTAATCATTGTCAACACATCACCCCTACTCTATCTCCACCAAATTACTCCGCCTCGGAATCAATTCCGAGGCTCATAGCGAAAGTCGTCTGAAGACGACTAATAAGAAACAGAAAGTAGTGGCGTGGCACACCTTATTTGATGAATTAGAATTACGCCCGGAAACTGTAGGGGCGCAAAGACTTGCGCCCGATTCAATGATAAAATCTATCCCACAATTTTAGCTGTGTCAGTCCACTGCATTAAATTTATGTATTGAGACAGGTTTAAGATGTCAGCGACAACCCACCGCCAAAGGGGTAGGATAATTCACCCAAGGCTCAGTCATGCTACAACAATAGAGGAAATTCCGGTATTACACCCAACGACTCATCACCCACGCCATCTATGCAATCTGCTCCCCTTGACGGTAATCCCTGTGTTTTGCTTGTAGAAACCGATGAAAGTCTAGCTCAACGCATGAGCCTAGATCTAATAGAAGCTGGCTATCATACGGTTATCGCCACAGATGCGCCCAGTGGCTGGCATCAAGCTTGTGAACTCCAACCCGCGATGATGGTTGTGGATCAATCGCTTTCTGGTTCTGGCGAATCCGGTCTCAGTTTATGTACTCGCCTGAGAAAAGCGGGTTCTCGTGTCCCCCTACTCTTACTCATCACTCGCGACACTATCGAGGATCGAGTCGCCTGTTTAGAAGCGGGTGCTGATGATTTTTTCCTTAAACCCTATCGCGCTGATGCCTTTTTGCAGATGGTACGTCTGTACCTAGAACCGGATACCAATACGAGTGAACAACTCCGATTTGGGGATTTGGCGTTAGATTTGACGACGCGCCGCGCTATGCGGGGAGGACGAGTGATTGATTTGACGATGAAAGAGTTTGAACTGCTTAAGTATTTGATGACCCATCCCCGTGAAGTTTTAACTCGCGAACAAATTCTGGAAAATGTTTGGGGATACGATTTTCTGGGTGAGTCGAATGTGATTGAGGTGTATATCCGATACCTACGCCTGAAAATTGAAGATGAGGGTGACAAGCGCTTGATTCAAACCGTCCGGGGTGTTGGGTATGTTTTACGAGAATCTTAGTTAAGTGGGTGGGAACAATTAAAGTTAACGGTTTTGATTGTCATTGGTCATTGGTCATTGGTCATTGATCCTACTCGCTCCCGAAAAGAAGCAAGCTACGTCATTTTTCATTCATCATTCGCCCCCATCTTCCCCTGCTCCCAGACGTGCCATGGCACGTCTCTACAACCCCATCTTCCTCAACTCTCTCACCTAAACCCATGAACTATCATACTCGCCTATTCGGAATCACCCTTAGTCTGATACTGTTTGGATGTTCGGCGTCCGGTTCCAACCCTGTCGCTGATGGCACCCCCTTAAAATCTGGCGAACAACTTCCAGAACCGCCATCCCTCTCCTCGTCATCCTCTAATTCCGGTCAGATGTTACCTATTAGCGCTCAAACCCAGATCGGTGATCAGCAGATTTTGCTCGAAGTGGCTAGGACACCTCGACAACAGCAGATTGGATTGATGTATCGCACGGCTTTAGCGCCAGATCGAGGGATGTTGTTTCCCTTGAACCCACCGCGACGCGCTAGCTTTTGGATGAAGAATGTGAAAATCCCCCTGGATATGATCTTTTTGCGAGATGGCGAGGTCAAAGCGATCGCGGAAAATGTTCCCCCCTGTATCTCCACTCCCTGTCCTACCTATGGTCCGGGGGTTCTGGTTGACCAAGTGATTGAACTCCCTGGGGGACGAGCCGCTCAACTGGGACTCCAAGTCGGCGATCGCCTAAAAATCACCCTCCTAGAGGAAGAGATTAATCCCGCGTCAGAATCTTAAATTTTGATTAACATCATTGAAAACTTAAATAAATGATGTAAAGATTTTTATACAAAATTACGTTAACATTTCGTAAGATAGATTCTCATAAAAGACTATCTGACGACGAGGTAGTGACCTGTCTGAGCTGTGGCTACCCATCAACACGACCAAGTAGGGGTGTAGTCTGCAACTAGCTTTTAGTGGTGTGAAGTGAGTTAACTAAAATTACCCTCAAGTTGATGGGGGGTGAAGGTTAAAACGATACCTGGTCAGCACATCCAGTGAGTTTTCAACTCGATCAATCAAGATCTTAGATGGTCAGTGATCTAGAACACAAGCAGTGCTGGATTAACCTATCACAATAAGCAAAGAACCTTCAGCTAGTAGACAGTATTAAATCTGTCTACCCATTGCTAAAGGAGGCAGGACGCTGATTCCAAAATAGTAGCCGATAAGGAGGTGAATAGCCATTATGGCACCTGCAACCTATTCTGAATTTTTACGATTTTTGCAAGAGGAATTGGCAATTTCTACTGATTCCATTGCGATCGCCCAACGACGTCGGGAACAAGACCCAGGACCATTACCGATGATTCTGTGGCAGTACGGTTTAGTCACATTGCAGCAATTAGACCAAATCTATGACTGGCTGGAAACAGTCTGAAACCTAAACAATCGGTCAGGAGAAAATGAAGAATGTCTAAATGCTTACGCTTTGGAAATAATCCATTCACGTCTAAACCGTTGAAGTTCATACCGTATAATCCATTGACCGTTGAGTCCTCTACCAGAAAGAGCGGGTCGCTAGTTGACCCGCTCTTTTTTGGCGTCTTATTGTTGCGTTTATGGCTTAACCTACGATTGAGTCAAGACGCGAGCCGCCGCTGACACTCCTGCTCCTGGTGTCATGGACTCATAACCTAATTCCCGCAACGTGGCTTCTAGCGCCCCAATCGCCGCCAAAATATCGCGATCGCAGACAAAGCCTAAGTGACCAATACGGAATAGTTTTCCTTTATAGTGATCTTGTCCGCCAGCCAGGGAAATATCAAAGCGCTTTTTCATCACGCTACGAATTTGTTCGGCTTCAATCGACGTAGGTGCTACCGCCGTTACCGCTGGACTTGCGGCATTATCCGGAGCAAATAAAGGCAGGGAAAGCGCCTCAACCGCCGCCCGTGTTGCCTGCATCAAGCGGTGATGACGAGCAAAAATATTATCTAACCCCTCAGCTTTCATCATTCGCAACGCCGTTTGCAGTCCCAACATTAAATTGACTGGCGGCGTAAACGGATTACTATTCTTTTGTGCCGCTTTACGATAGGTTCCCAAATCGAAATAAAAGCGAGGCAGTTTCGCCGTTTCGTAGGCTTGCCATGCCTTATCTGAAACACAAACAAACCCTAATCCTGGGGGAACCATATAGCCTTTCTGGGCACCTGACGCCACCACATCAATCCCCCACTCATCAATGGGTAAATTGACCGCGCCCACGCTGGTTACTGCGTCTACAATAATCAGAGCTTGACCATGCTCTTTGACATAACGGTTAATCGTTTCCAGGTCATTGAGTACCCCGGTGGAGGTTTCTGAATGGGTAACGATAACGGCTTTGATGGTCTTATCTGTATCCGCCTCCAGCTTTTGACGAAACACCTCCGGATCAAGGGGTTGACCCCACGGTGCCGTAATCGTCTCCACCTCTAAACCAAACGCCGCGCTCATCTTCGCCCAGCGATCGCCAAATTTGCCATTACTTCCGACTAAAACCCGATCGCCAGGACTCAAAAAATTAATAATCCCAGCTTCCATGGCACCCGTACCACTCACCGTTAACACCAAAACATCGTTTTGAGTCTGGTGTAACCATTTTAGGTTTTGGGTTACCTCTGCCATAACGGTGCTAAATTCCCCACTGCGATGCCCGATCGGATGCTGGGCTAACGCCAGCAAAACCTGTTCAGGCACCGGTGTTGGTCCGGGAATCATCAGCATTAACTTATTATCCATGAGCGTTATCCTCAACCTTTGAGCATCACCTAATTCTGAATCACCCTACTATCCCATCGAAAATTGGGGTGGGTAAGGGGACGAATGGAAACCCCTGTCATTTATGTATGGGGAGGATCTTGCCCCCTTACATAAACAGCAGTCCGACAGGACTTCCTTCAGAAAGCGTATTGGTATCCATCCTTTCCCTGTACACGACTGCAATATTTATGGTTAATGCCTTGGACTAAACCATTGGCGGCTGAGATGTTGAAACTGCCTGTTGTTCGCACAGCCACGCGACCTATATAAGCCCCTATCTTTTTGCCCTTGGTCACAATTGCTTTAACGATATCGCCTGTCTGGAAACCCTTAACAAACTTATTTCTGGGGACATAACGAATCGGAAACCCGAATTTGTCAGTGCGACACATCTGGCGAGTACCGTGACCTTTAGCCGTGATAATGAGCGGCTTATCTATCAACACCCGTAATTTGTCTGGAGTTGATTTGCCGACACAAGCTGCATCTAGCCAGTGAGTTTTAGGCAACTCTTGACGAATGCGGTTAAATTTTGTCCTACCACCAGTTCCTGTCTCTATAGGTAGACCCGTTTCACCACATACCCGATACAGCGCCCATCGGGTTGAATTGACAGCCGCCGCGTCCTTTAAAGGACGTTTAGCAACCGACAAAACTGACCCGAGTAAATCGGGCTTTCTGTTTAGGAACTCTTCAATAGGCTTGTTTCCTTTGTTCTGATTGCATTGAACACAAGACAGAGTAAGATTGCTAACTCGGTTACTACCTCCCTTGGATTTGGGATGAATATGCTCCACCTCTAGGGGGACACCTTCTTTGCCGCAATAGGCACAACGTCTACCCCACTTTTCGAGTAGATACTCTCTGGTCTCATACCCTGCCAATTCGCCCTGCTGATACTCCGTGCCAGATATTTCTGGGTTCTGCATTAGTTGGGTGTCAAAGCGAACCAATTCCATTGAAATGGAACCAATTGGGCAAAAACGTCTCAATCGATTAACCCAAGTTAAAGTCGTCAAAACTCGATGTTGGAGACTAGGAGCCAACCAACCATCAGGACGCTTGCGATTGTTGAATCGGGGTTGACGATAACGGGTATGCCGATTTCGTCTCCCTCGTCTCAATGCACGGCGAGACTCTAAGGACTGTTTAATTGAGTAACCGCGATGATTTAATTCGGCTGCCCAAATTATTTTGTCGTCCTTGAGGATAGAAATGCCCGTTGTCCTGCTGCCAGGATCTAGCTTGAGTCGATATTCTTGACATACACTATTCGGTTTTTTCTCGACATCTTTGAGCATGATAGTAAACGGATAGCGCCGTAGCACAACCGCTCTTCCAGACTTGAGAAACTTCCTCGCCCGTGCCGGATGACACGGATTAAGAGGTTTTCGGTTTTGATCGACAACAAGTACAAACATAAGTTTTAATCTCCCGTTTCCGGGGTAAAGTTTGCCTCGAAGTGGTTATTAGGCGGTACTTTTCCCAGCACACTGGCTTAACCCTTGTACACCTGTTTAATGCTGAGATTTCAGCGGCTCAGAACTGGCACGCATTCCAAGGTGAGAACTTAAACTCTCCCTAATAACGGCTGCTCGGTTCGGCTCCGCTCACGCCCGCGACTGGTATCGAGCGAAGCCGAGATAAGTCGAGGTGAGCCTTCTGGTCAGGTGGGGCAAGCTTCCCTCCCTCTCAAAGATCGGGTAATTTGCAAGCCCCTAGCTTTAGCTATGGGGTTCCTGACGACTGAGTTTTGGTGTCCGAATCTAGGGGAAAACCATTATCTGATGATTTTGACTCAACATTGACACTATTGAGAGACCAACGGTACTCAACCGGTAAATTGAGCCGATTACAGGTTTGTTCGAGTTGTTTCTGCTGGGCTAACGCTTTGCGGAGGGTAACAATCAATTGATGCACCTGTTCTCGAATCATCGGGTTTTGATTCGTGGCAAAGGAAGTATGACGCTCTAGCATCTGTAGTAGCAGTTCGTAGTGAATATAAGACGGAAGGGGTATTGGCTCCATGAAACCGGGTTTACCTTAAATGGACGAATTGCGATCGCGCTTCAGTTGAATCAGCGTATCGGATGATCTGACTTCTCATAGCATCCGTGGCTACAAGTCAGGACAATTGACGATAGAAAACTCACGCACTTGGTAACAGATTGGTAATGGCTAGGGCGGGATCAGATTGTTTAACCAAGGATTCACCAATCAGTACGGCTGTAGCCCCCGCCGAGGCGACCTGCTCTAAATCAGCACATTTATGCAGTCCTGACTCACTGACAACCAGAATACCGCGTTCTTTAAGCTGTTGACCTCGTACTGCCAGAAGTTGGCAGGTCGTTTGCAAATCAACCGAGAAATCTGTCAAGTTGCGATTGTTTATACCTACTAGGGTAACGCCATCTACCGATAACACCCGGTCTAATTCATCCAGAGTATGGACTTCGATCAAAGGGGTCATAGATAACCCATTGGCAATTTTGACAAAATACCGTAGGTCTTGATCCGACAAGATCGCCGCAATCAGCAACACCGCATCAGCGCCACGACTCCGGGCTAGATAGAGTTGATAAGGATAAATGATGAACTCTTTACACAGAATGGGCAAATTTACAGTTTCCCTGACATAGCTGAGATTGTCCCAACTCCCTTGGAAAAACTTTTGGTCGGTTAGCACGGATATGGCACTCGCCCCCCCTTGTTCATAAGCTTGGGCGATCGCAACCGGGTCAAATGCGTCCCGAATCACGCCTTTACTCGGTGATGCCTTTTTCACTTCAGCAATTAAGGCGGGACGAGTCTTTGCCGCTAATAACGCCGCTTTAAAGTCCCGCGCTGGCGGGGCTGACTCGATCTGTTTCCGCAGTTGAGCTAAGTTTAGCCGTTCCCGCATCTGGTCAACTTCTTTTTCTTTATGCCAGACAATTTCTTCTAGAATATGGCGTGGCTGGGCGTCTGGAAGAACCACTTGATAGCGCAGGATATTCAGGTCAACCGCCGGATTAGGTGGACGACGGCGAATTTGTTTTTGGTCATTTGTCATTGGTCTTATGTCCTTTGTTGGGGAACAGGGAACAGGGAACAGGGAACAGGGAATTTAAGAGCAGGTTTTAAAGTCTTATTCCTTCTGCCTTCTGCCTTCTGCCTCCTGCCTTGTCTAATGACTGGCAACGGCTCGCTTGTAGGCTTCGTCAAGGACTTCTGACAAAGTGGGATGAGCGTGAACTAGATATGCCAGAGTATTCACCGATTGTCTTTGAGCGATCGCGTTTGAGGCTTCGTGAATTAAATCAGAGGCATGAATGCCCAAAATGTGAACGCCGAGGATTTCACCGCTATCTTTACGATAGATAACTTTGGCAATCCCATCCGCCTCTCCTTCGGCGATCGCTTTGGAATTTCCTTTAAAATACGTCCTCACTGAGCCAATTTCAAATCCTTCTTGTTCACCGAGTTCCTTGGCGGCGGGTTCAGTTAATCCCACGTAACTAATTTCTGGATGGGTAAAGGCGGCGGCGGGGATGCTGCGATAGTCAATAGTACGCTGACGCCCACAGATATTTTCTACGGCGACAACTCCTTGAGCGGATGCCGCATGTGCCAGCATGAGTTTACCCGTAGCGTCACCAATTGCCCAGAGGTGAGGAACGGCTTCCTCGCCGGATAACACTGCCATTTGATCATTGACAGGGATGAAGCCTCGGCGATCAGTTTCCACACCTACGGCGTCTAAGCCTAAATCTTTACTCACCGGAATCCGTCCCGTGGCGACTAAGCAAGCATCCACTTCTAAGACATCCACGACTTCCTTGGTTTTAGCATCCGCTAGTTCAATCACCACGGGTGAACCGGGAGTCACTTTTTGTGCCAGAGTGCCGGAATAGGTTTCCATATCGCGGGGAGAAATCAGCACCCGGCTAGCGAGTTTGGCAATATCGGGGTCAAAGGTGGGCATTAACTGATCTAGGGCTTCAATCATCGTGATTTCTGACCCTAGGGCGGTATAGATATCAGCAAACTCTAACCCGATATAACCACTGCCAACAATTGCCACCCATTGAGGTAACCATTCCAGCTTTAGTGCCTGATCGCTGGTGAAGACGGTTTTCCCGTCCAGTTCAATACCGGGGGGGACGAAGGGAATGGAACCTGTACAGAGGATAATGTCTTTGGCGGTGACTGTTTTTTCACCCTCGTCTGTCGTCACTGTTACTTTTTGGGATTCCGCCACTCGACCCCAACCGGGAATGATATCCACCTTTAAGCGTTTGAGGCTGTTGGTGAGATCGCCACGAATTTTACTTACCAGGGTATTGGCATGATTGGCGATCGCACCTCGGTCAAAGTTCACGCCACCTACCTGAATTCCCAAGGATTCCAGATGATGAGTATTGCGTAACTCACGCACCCGCCCTGATGCGGCTAATAGGGCTTTTGACGGGATACAACCGCGATTGACACAAGTCCCGCCCATTTCTGATGCTTCAATGATGGCGGTTTTCAAGCCGCAACTTACTGCATGTAAAGCTGCGCCATGTCCACCGACGCCAGCACCGATAATCACTAAATCGTAATCAAATTCTTGACTCACATCCATTTTCCTGACGCAATTGCCCCCTTATTTTCAACTTGACCCCTGACTCATCGCAAGCTTTTGCTGAAAAATTTTGCCTGATCTAGCTGAGGCGGTGGTTTCTTTAAGGGTTGTGCGTTTGTGAAATTGGATAGGTCACGGAGATTTCTGAGATTGCGGTTTATTGGCTTCGACGTAATTTTTGGTATCTTTGACTATAAGTGGGTGGACACAATTAAAGGCGGGCGGTGGAGATTAGGAAGGAACAGGGAACAGGGAACAGTAAGGGTTTGAGGGCGATTTACTTGCACTTAATACAGTACCGTTTTCTTTTGTCCGACTACTTACAATAACTATTTTTTGAGTAAATATTATTTCTCGAAAACGCGGATATTTTATCGAATACTGCTATCTGACTCAGTAGAGCAATTTTCCTTCCTAATCTATAGCAGTAGATACATCGATTAGGATTTTCCGAACTGTTGTTCCAGATGTTGCATGCAACGTCTGGAACAAATGATGCGTCCTAACCGCTATGGCGATTCCTAAGTAGTCGGACAAAAGAAAACAGCACGCCCACTAATACCGAGTTGCGCTCAAACATAGTAGATAGGAAAAGCAGGAGAAGCAGGGGAAGGGAAAGTTATATCTTTGAATGCAACTTGGTATAAGTTTTGTAAACAAACCTGAAACCCTTATAAATGACGTAGCTTGCTTCTCGCTTGCGCGAGTATGACAAAGGACGCATGACAAATAGCCCTAAAACTAAAAAACTATACCATAGAATGAAACGGTAAGGGTGTTGTTTTTCCGAGTATAGGCTAATGAGTAGCGTTCACTCTCAATAAACAATAGCTTTAGGGGATAAAACCATTATGCGCGAGTCTCAACAAAATCATCGAAATGAAGCAGCTAGAGCGTTTGTAGAGTCACTTGACCAACTGGAGAATCTCTTGGGTCATACATCTCCTCCTCCCCAATCGAAATCCCGTCCTTCTTCATTGAAATCCCCTACTCCGCAATCAAAAACTCCTCAATCAAAATCGGCTCAGTCAGACGATGACGTTTTTGATCTAGATCTTCTCGAAGAAGCGGCGGCTGATCTAGATGCATTTTTTGGCGACACTGAACCGCTGGAGGAGGAATAGAGAGATGGGGAAGCTGGGGAAGCTGGGGAAGCTGGGGAAGCTGGGGAAGCTGGGGGAGCCGGGGAAGCTGGGGAAGCTGGGGAAGCCAGGGAAGCCGGGGAAGCCGGGGAAGCCGGGGAAGCCGGGGAAGCCGGGGAAGATGGAGGAGATGAGGGACAAAATTTCTATAGCCTATAGCCTATTGCCTATTCCCTGTTAACTGTTAACTGTTAACTGTTCCCCCAACCCGTTGGCGCAGCGCTTCATACACGATTAAAGCTGCCGCGATCGCCACATTTAAAGATTCTACATCCTGACCGAGGGGAATTTGCACGGCTTGATCAGCCAGTTCAGCTAACTCCGGGCTTAGTCCCGCCGCTTCATTACCCAGTAGAATTAGCGTTGGACAGCGCCAATCGATCTCCCAGTAACTCAACGGCGCTTTGGGTAGAGTTGCCACAACTTGTACCCCTTGAGCCTGACTTTGCCTAACGACTTGACTCAGATTGGCATTAGCACTCATGGGCAGACGAAACCATTGACCGGCTGAAGCCCGCAAGACTTTGGGATTCTCTAAGTCTACACTGTCTGGACTTAGCCATAAACCATCTACACCGACTGCGGTGGCAGTACGAATGATCGTACCCAAGTTTCCTGGATCTTGCAGCGTCTCTAAAACTAAACCAAGGGAACAGGGAATCTGAGGCGGGGCGAGGAATGAAGACATTGCCGTGACCACTACGCCATCTGGCTGAACCGTTGTCGCCATGGCTTTGAGAACCGAAGGGCTAACCTGTTCTACACGCTGACAGTGAGGGGTAGCGTCTTGCCAAAGTTGGGGATGATTCTGTTGCCAATCGGGTGTACAACAAAGTGTGACTAAGGGATAATTGACCGCACAGGCTTCTGCTAACAGATGAGTTCCCTCTAACAACAGAAGTTGCTCCTCCCGTCGTCCTTTGGCTGTGTGCAATTTCCGAATTGCCTTAACTAGAGGATTTTTGGTACTGGTTAGCATGATGTCGATTGGATGTAGAGACGTAGCATGCTACGTCTCTACAATTTTCTATGCGGAACCCGGGACTTGAACCCGGAAGTTCTTGCGAACACTAGAACCTGAATCTAGCGCGTCTACCAATTCCGCCAGTTCCGCTGGTTTGTTTAATTTTCCACGCAGTTTTGTATCATGCAACAGTCCTGACCCATTTGTCAACTAATTTTTTTAGGCGGATTTTCGGCATCGGACAAGGTAAAATTCAAAATTCAAGGCTAGTCGATTCACTCTTTTGGGGAGCAAATCTAGACATTTGCCCTCTTTCAGGTAGAATCAAAACCAAATTTTAAAACATGCCAAGATTTCACCAATTCTGGAGGATAGACCTATCAACCACTCTCTTAATGTGACCGATACTGGCTCTGTACCCAAGTCAAACCCATCCGTTCTAGAGATTTGGGGCAGATCGTCCCTCAAAGGACATGTCACCATTAGTGGCGCGAAGAACTCGGCGTTGGCGATTATGGCAGGGGCGCTGCTGTGTCCGGACGATTGCCGACTACGTAATGTGCCTTCTCTGGTAGATATAGGGCGGATGGGTCAAGTGCTGGCGGCTGTGGGTGTCAAGCTAGAACGCCAAGGCAATATCTTGGATATCAATGCGCGTCACTTAAACCAGTCAAAAGCCCCCTACGAGATAGTCAACCAGCTTCGAGCCAGTTTCTTTGTGATTGGGTCTCTGTTGGCACGATTGGGTGCGGCTCAAGTGCCTTTACCGGGTGGCTGTGCCATTGGCGCTAGACCTGTCGATCTTCATGTTAGGGGATTGCAAGCGCTGGGGGCTGAGGTGCAAATTGAGCATGGTATGGTTCATGCGTATGTGAGAGGGAATGGGCGGCGGTTAAAGGGGGCAAAAATTTATCTGGACTACCCTAGTGTGGGTGCAACGGAAACTTTGATGATGGCGGCGACGTTAGCAGAGGGGGAAACGATCCTAGAAAATGCTGCCCAAGAGCCAGAAGTGGTGGATTTGGCAAATTTTTGTAACGCCATGGGTGCCAAGATTCGGGGGGCGGGAACCAACACGATTATTATTTCGGGTGTTCCCAGTTTACATTCAGTAGACTACTCGATTATTCCCGATCGCATCGAAACGGGTACGTTTTTAGTCGCTGGGGCAATTACTCACTCAGAACTCACTCTGTCCCCGGTTGTGCCTGATCATATTACCGCCGCGATCGCGAAACTCCAAGATATTGGCATGAGAGTGATTCAGGAAGCCCCAGATTGTCTGCGGATTATCCCGACGGGAATTATTCGGGCGACGGATATTGAAACCTTGCCCTATCCCGGATTTCCTACGGATATGCAGGCTCCCTTTATGGCACTTTTAACCTTGAGTGATGGGGATAGTGTGATTACTGAAACCGTGTTTGAAAATCGTTTAGGACATGTTCCTGAACTGAATCGCATGGGGGCAGATATTCGGATTAAAGGGAATAATGCGATCGTGCGCGGTGTGCCTTTGTTATCCGGTGCCCCTGTGGTTGCCACCGACTTACGGGCATCAGCGGCGCTGATATTAGCCGCCTTAGCCGCCGATGGTAAAACCACAATTCAGGGACTGCATCATTTAGATCGAGGGTATGAGAAGCTAGAGGCGAAGTTACAGAAACTTGGCGCACGATTACAACGGGTATCGGATCACTCCCCGATAAAAGCCCCCTCGGTGACTCAAAGTCCCGTTAATTCCTGACTGGCTATCCATCCCCACCAGGTAGACGCTTCTTACATTTCACAGCATCTGGCTGAATGACGGCATCCTTGTCAACCTAAACCACAATTCTGGCTACTTATCCGATAAATCCCCAACTTCTGAATCAAGTCATTTGTAACATCAGGGTTTCAACCAGGAAGTCGGGGATCTGGAGTAGCGTAAGCGTATGTAATGACTTCCCCAGCTTCCCCTGCTTCCAGACGTAGCATGCTACGTCTCTACATTGCTCCCCCAGCTTGCCGTTATAACGCCCCATTGACTCTGCCATTAAACCCATAAACCTGACGACTACCGACAAACGGAACTAACTCAACCTCCCGTTCATCTCCCGGTTCAAAGCGCACGGCTGTACCCGCCGGGATGTTTAACCGCATTCCCTTGGCTTGCTCTCGGTCAAAGGCGAGAGCGTCATTCACTTCATAGAAATGGAAATGAGAACCCACCTGAATCGGGCGATCGCCTGTATTCGCTACCGATAGGCGCAAGGTAGGACGTCCCGCATTTAGTTCAATCTCTCCCTTTTGGATGATTAGTTCCCCTGGAATCATGAGCTACCCTTAACAAAATTTTACAAAACTATAGCTAGTGTTCATTTCCATGACAGCAATAACTCCCAGTGCTGCAACTGCCTTTCCTGCTGAAAATAAACCCAAATTTATCTATAATACACGACTTTTTAACCTGTTTGATGAAAAGATTGTTGTAATTTTGTATATTTACATAAAAATATCTTTACAATAGTTGATTCGTCTCAATATCGGTGATCATGCGGATAAAAATTACGCTATTTTGCTGAGATATGTAGCCACTAACTTTGATAAAACGTAATTAGTCAATCAACAATTGGTCTGAAAATGAGTCCTACATTTTCAGAAATAACTTTTTCTAACAAATTCTAACATTCAGTCAAGAAGTGTCAGATATGTCTTCCAACCAGTTAGCGACCCTTGCTTCCACGAATTTGCCCTTACACCAAAAAACGTTATCCAATCTATCCCAGCAACAGAAGAGAACGCATCACTACAAAGTATCCAATGAGCGTTACAATCATGTGTTCGTCTCGAAAGATGGCGGAATTCGGGCGTATATGACAGAACAGGGTCAAGGCATAGAACCGGGTGATTATCTAGTTTTGCAGAGAGGTTCTACTTCAAACCGCTATCAAGTGGATAAGATTAATTATTATGCCAACCCACCTGATATGTGGATTGCGCTGCTAAAACAATGTTAATGGGAAGTTGTTCCTAACAGTTATTCCTCGCTCATCCTGCTAAAATTTGGTAGATTTTGATGGATTGCTGGCGTCCTTTTAACTGCACCGTGCCAATAAATTGGCTGGTAAATTTATCGTGGATATGCTGATAGGTTTCTTCGCTGATTAAAATACGGCAGAGTCCACCATCGAGAGATTTATCATAACTTTCTAATCGGGCGGCAACATTTACACTGTCGCCGATGGTGGTGTAGTTGAGGCGTTGGCGAGAACCGACGCTTCCGGTAACGACAGTACCCGTGGCAATTCCTACACGCATAGCGACTGTGGGTAAGCCTTGGGTTTGCCACTGCTGATTTAGCGATCGCAGATTCTTGCCCATCTCTATTGCACAATTCACCGCCGCGATCGCATCCTGGGTAATTTCGGCGTCTGTGGTACTGGGGATGGGTATGCCAAAGACTGCCATCACTGCATCACCGATAAATTTATCCAGGACGCCATTATGGTTGAGAACCGTCTCTGCCATGACATTCATGTAATCATTTAACCAGACCATCAGGGTTTCTGGGTCAGTGTTTTCGGTGATCGTGGTAAAGCCCTTTAAATCCGTAAATAGAACCGTTGCGGTTAACTTCTGTCCCGATAACTGTCCATCTTTGAGGAGTTGGTTGCGATCGCGCCAGATGGCTTGGGCTATTTTAGGAGAGACGTGTTGTCCCAATAGGTGCATGACTGTTTGCTTGTCTTCGCTTTCCGTGTAGGCGATATAAGCAGTAATCGCCACACCCGAACCACTCAGGGCTAACAGGGGTGGCACCAACGGTATCCACCACCCCGCCAGAAATGCAAAGTAAGACCCAATCGTCAGCAATCCTCCCACCAAAAACAGTCCCGCTGCTTTCCAACGGATACGAAAAGCTTTCCAGCCCACGGTTGCACCGACAAACGACCAGAGAATAATCCAGCCCCATTCTATCGGTTCCGACCAGATTTGAATCAGGGGACGCCCATCTAATGCCGCACTTAAAATCTGGTTGGTCAAATCTGCATTAACTTCTACCCCATTCGGGGCAGTGAAAAAGCTATTACTGTAGGGAGTAAAAATCCGATCCTTGACACTTTCAGCCGCTGTACCAATGAAAACAATCCGATTTTTTGCCCAATCTGGGGGAATTTTATCCTCTAGAACCTCGGTCATGGAAACCGTGGGATAGACGGGACAGGTTCCCTCCAGTTTTCCCCGACATTCATGATTGCGAAAGTTAAATAGGATTTGATACCCGCCTGTATCGACGTTGATATAACTGCCATCTTGCGGTTGCAGGCGCGTAAATACCGCGTCACCTAAGCCATATTTATATTCCGGTTCAATTTCTTCTAAGGTAATCCCTTCAGTTTCTAGATAAAGTAATGCCAACTTAGCGGCTAACGTTTCAATCGTGTCGCCATTTTTCAGCGTAATTGACAGTAAGGCACGGCGGACTTTCCCATCTTGATCAAAAACCACATTAGCCGCGCCCACTTGACCCCGTTCCTTTAAGATAGGCGGTGGGGCGACAGGTTCACCCAAGGCATCGCCGACGACTTTTTCAATGCCAATAAGATTGGGTGTCGAGGCAAAGACATTAACTAATTCCTGATGACCGGGTGGTACAGGTAAATCCCGAAATAAATCCAGACCAATGGCTTTGGGTTGTTGTTGTTTCAGTTTCTCAATTAACTGTGCTAATGTCCGATCAGAAATGGGCCACTGTCCAGCATTTTGGATATCCTTTTCTGTAATCGCCACAATCGCAATCCGTTCTGAGGTAGGTTCCGGGGGACGCCAGCGGAAGAATTGATCTAATGCTGCCCATTCTAGGAGTTGTAACCCACCCGTTAAGCGCAAGGCGATGGTTAATCCGGCGACAGTTGGCGCTGAAATTAATACACCCCGCCATTCCTGGAAAAACTGAAGGATTGTCATTGGTCATTTGTCATTCATTGAATAGCACTGAATTAACCCAGGTTCGTAGTCGGCACTGTAGGGGCGCACTGACGTGCGCCCTTTCCCAACGTGTGCCCAGAAAACATGTAGAATCTATTCCACCAGTTTAGCCGTGTCAGATCATTACAATTTGGCTTAATTTAGTCGGTTTGATTTCCACTGTTTTCGTCTCAACCTCTCCCAACCCATTGCCAGCCTCGCCAAATTCTCAATACTCCACTGGCGTACTTTCAACCAGAGGCGCTTGAGAAATTTTTTCTAGTTTCACGGATTCTGATTTGAGCAGATTTTCCCACATCATTGTTAGGTTAGAATCCTCTGGATGAGACAGTCTGAGTTCAACCAATGTAGCTAAAAGGTCGTGCCAAACGCCATAATTTCCGTACAAGGCTGCTAACTCTAAAGGCTTCACCTTGTCTAAGTCTTTTTCCAAAGCTGGGTTGGGTTCAGTGCGTTCAATCCATCCTAAGACAGTCGGATTTCCCGTTGCATCTGAATCATGACATTTCAGACTAAATGACCATTGATAAACTTGACCAATCTCTAGAGGGTCTAGATTGGTGGGCAGTTTAACACTGATAATACCCGGCGTTTCTGGAAGAGTTACAAGTGCATAATGAATCTCTTGCGTCCCCTGTTGATTGGTTAAAATAAACTCTCCTGTGGTTGCACTCGTTTTGGGTACATAGACAAAGAAGCTGGGATGATCACTCACGGTTAACGTGGGATATTCATCCACAGTGTCCTGGTTTTCCGTTAATCCTTGAACCGTATTGGGTGTTAGCGGAGTTAGAGACGGAGACAAGGATTCATCAGTGGAACATCCGCCACGAGTGCCGATTGTCCCACTTTCTTTGGGTTCTCCTTCAGTTCGTGGAGATCTGAAATCGAACTTCAATGAACCAGATAAAACGTTACTGGCTAATAAATTAACGGGTTGAGATTCTGCCAGCACTGGCGTGGCATAGCGCGAGAAGCTCACCAGCGAAAGGGAGCAAACCAATGAGGTGGTTGCTAAGAGTAGAGAGTAGGTTTGTTTTGTCATAATACTCGCTATTCCCTGAATTAATATTTAGGTGTTTCCAGTTATTCCTAGCTAGTCGTGCTACTCGGTCGAAAGTTCCCTGATTATTTAGGTAAAACTGCTTAAATTGATGAGGGGTTGGTGGTAGATGCCTGTACAGCACATATCCTATTAAATCGAATTTTTTACTCAGAGTAAATCATTTTCATATTTATTTACAATCTAGAGAGTAATGATTTAAAGGTAATACTTTGTACAACCTGACTGAATCTATCTGGGTGGCGTGTTTTCAACCGCCAGTTAACCGTTAAAGTAACTCTCGATTTGATTAATTTTTTGTAACCAAATATTAAGTCAAGGATTCACAACATAAACCGCTAAGAAAACAGGCGTAACGGTTGGGGCGGTTTTAGCCAAACATTCCCTAAGGTTAACCCGCAAAGTTGGGGCAAACTCACCCTTACCCAATCTCAAAAAAATGTGGCAGAATTCTAGGCATATTTGTGAAAGTCAGGTTAGCAAAATGTGCAACTCCTCCGTTGGCAAATTACCTGGATTATTTTCTCTAGGGGGAATAATTTCTCTGGGCATGGTTACGCTTCACTCCATGTCTCCGGTTCAGGCGCAATCGATTACCCAGGCTGAGGATGGTACGGGTACGGTGGTGACGATTGATGGCAATCAGTACGATATTTCTGGGGGTTCTCTATCGGGGGATGGGGCAAACCTGTTTCATAGTTTCCAGGAGTTTGGACTTTCGGCTAATGAGATTGCTAATTTTCTCTCTACACCAGATATTCAAAATATCTTAGCCCGTGTAATGGGCGGGAATGCCTCCATGATTGATGGGTTGATTCAGGCGACGGGGGGGAACGCCAATTTATTTTTAATGAATCCGGCGGGGATTGTGTTTGGGGCGAATTCCCAGTTAAATGTGATGGGGGATTTTACCGCAACTACGGCGACGGGAATTGGGTTTGAGGAGAATGGTTGGTTTCATGCCTTTGGTGATAATAACTACGACACGTTAATTGGGAATCCTAGTCAGTTTGCCTTTGATTTGGCGCAGTCGGGCAGTATTGTCAATGCTGGGGATTTAGCTGTCACAGAAGGGCAGAATTTAACCTTACTGGGTGGCACAGTGGTGAACACAGGGCAAATAACCGCACCGGGAGGAACAATTACCATCGCTGCTGTACCGGGAGAGAACTTAGTCCGGATTAGTCAACCGGGACAGGTGTTGAGTTTGGAGATTGAACCACTAGAGGATAGTACAGGGCAAATGTTACCTGTGAGTCCCCTGGATTTAGCGGCATTACTCACCGGAGAAGAAACTGAAACGATGGAAACAGGGTTGAGTGTGACTCAGACTCAACAGGTGCAGTTAACCGAATCCGGGATAACCATACCCCATGAAGCTGGAACAGCGATTGTTTCGGGTAGTCTGGACGTGTCGGATGTAGAAGATTCAGGCAATGCCCTCTCCTCTGGGATGGGCGGTAATGTTACTGTATTAGGCGATAACGTGGGACTCTTTGCTGCTACTGTTGACGCCTCCGGGATGGGGGGTGGCGGCACCATTCATATTGGTGGAGACTATCAAGGACAGAATACCCTACCCCGTGCGAGGCAAACCCTCGTCAGTGCCGATTCGACAATTACCGCCGATGGCGTTTCCTCAGAGTCTGGAGTAACAGCAGATGGGGGTGAAGTGGTTCTTTGGTCGGATGAACTTACCCGCTTCTACGGTAACATCAGCGCTCGTGGGGGAGATAGTGGGGGAGATGGAGGATTAGTGGAGGTGTCGGGAAAAGAATTGCTGATTTTTACCGGGTTTGTGGATGCGGGGGCATCTTTTGGTCAACCGGGGACATTGCTGCTTGACCCGAAAACAATTACCATAAGAGACCCGAATAATCCTTTAGTTACTTTTCTTAATCCCGAACCTATAGAAAATGGCTTATTCGGCTTCTCAGTAGCGGCAGTGGGCAGCGACATTCTGATTGGCGCTGACCTCAACATCTCCGGGGGATTTGAAGATGCAGGGCAAGCCTTTTTATTTAACCGGGATGGAACACTGTTGCAAACCTTTGACAATCCCCAACCTGTAGAATATGGTCATTTCGGCAGGTCAGTAGCGACGGTGGGCAGCGACATCCTGATTGGCGCTGTTGGTAACACTTCCGGGGGATTGCCTAGGGCAGGGCAAGCCTTTTTATTTAACCCAACAGGAACACTACTGCAAACCTTTGACAATCCCCAACCTGTCGCAGGTGGCAACTTCGGCATCTCAGTAGCGGCAATGGGCAGCGACATCCTGATTGGCGCTTTTAGTAACACCTCTGGGGGAGTCAGTGGTGCAGGGCAAGCCTTTTTATTTAACCGGGATGGAACACTGTTGCAAACCTTTGACAATCCCCAACCTGTAGAACCTGGTCATTTCGGTGCGTCAGTAACGGCAGTGGGCAGCGACATTCTGATTAGCGCTTTTAATAACACATCCGGGGGATTGCCTAAGGCAGGGCAAGCCTTTTTATTTAACCCAACAGGAACACTGTTGCAAACCTTCGACAATCCCCAACCTGTCCCAGAGGGCAGGTTCGGCGGGTCAGTAGCGACAGTGGGCAGCGACATCCTGATTGGCGCTCAACGCAACACCTCCGGGGGAGTCAATGATGCAGGGCAAGCCTTTTTATTTAACCGGGATGGAACACTGCTGCAAACCTTCGACAATCCCCAACCTGTCCCAGAGGGCAGGTTCGGCTGGTCAGTAGCGGCAGTGGGCAGCGACATCCTGATTGGCGCTTTTCGTAACACCTCCGGGGGAGTCAATGATGCAGGGCAAGCCTTTTTATTCTCTCGCGATGGTGACAGCGGTGGGGAATTAAGTTTGAGGTTCAATGACAACCCTGCTGAATCTGTGAGCATTGCCCCTAGCGCCATCACTGCAATTACCAATACAGGTACTGATGTGGTGATGCAAGCCAATACAGACATTATCGTGGAGCAACCGATTGTCACCAACAACCCCAGTGGAAATGGTGGTGGACTTACCTTTCAGGCAGGGCGCAGCATTCTCGTCAATTCCTCTATCTTCACCAATAATGGTAACCTCAGCCTGATTGCCAACGAAACCACTGCCAATGGAGTGATTAATGCTCATCGTGACCCTGGTCAAGCGGTCATCTCCATCGCCCCTGAAGTTACACTCAATTCGGGTACAGGCGATACAACCTTAATTCTCGGTACAGGTGAGGGGTTAACGAATAATTCTAGTGGCGATATCACAGCGAGTAATATCACAGGTAGAAATATTACTCTGATCAATAATCGGGGCGGAATTAACACGAGTAGCGGAATACTTCGTGCTGGAACTAATGGTACTGGCGGCACGATTACCCTCCAAGCTGCTGGTCAAATTAACACCAACGCTATCATCGCTAGCAGCGATAATGGTCAGGGGGGAACCATTAATCTGAATAGTGACAGCGATATTATTACGACAGCCATTCTCAACGTTTCTGGAAATACCAATGGTGGCAACATCACTTTCGATGCAGCAGGAAATATCACCACGGACAGTATTTTATTCGGTAGCGAAAACGGTCAAGGTGGAACAATTAACTTCAATAGCAACGGCAACATCACCACAGCCATTCTCAACGGTTTAAGCAATAATAATGGTGGTGAGATCACGCTCCAATCTACAGGCAAAATTACCACCCAAGACCTTCTCACCAATGGCGTTAACGGTGATGGTGGCGACATACACCTTACCAGTGGCAACGAAATAATCACAGGCATTCTCAATTCTTTAAGTAACGGCGCAGGTGGCAATATCACCCTCAATGCTCCTGGCAATATTACCACCCAAACCATCATCGCTAGCGGTGGTAATGGAAATGGTGGCACAATTGACATTGATAGCGGTGATGCCATTACTATCCTCAACGACACCATTACCAATCAAGGCAGTATCAGTTCGTTTTCCAGTAATGGTAATGGCGGTGATATTACCCTCAATGCTGCTGATAGCATCAATACAGGTTCCCTACCCATTGTCTCTAATTCAGCTATTAGCAATGGGGGTAACATTACCCTCAACTCAGATAATGGCAATATTACCGTCGCAGGCATTAACACCGAAGGCGGCATCGCTGGCACAGGTGGCGCTGTAGAAATCACTACCCCCAGCTTCTTCCGCGCCACTGATTCTTTCCCCAATCTCAATGGTACAACCGCCAGCATTTCCACAGGCGGCGTCACCGCAGGCGGTACAATTACGATTCGTCACGGCGGTGCAGGCGTCACTCCCTTTATGGTTGGTGATGCCAGCACCAACGGTACAGCCGGGGCAATTACCACAGGTAATACCGTACCCGAACAAACAATTTCTCCCACCGCCGAATTTCCCTACACCCACACCCAAGACGGCATTCAAATTATCTCCGTCCCCGCACCCGGTTCTGATCCTCAACCCCCCACTCAACCCTCTCCTTCACCGGGTGCTGACCCTCAACTCCCTACTCAACCCCCCACCCCACCAGGTTCACAACGCCCCTCTGATTCTCCCAGCGACGCCCAAACCGATTTAGCCTTCCTCATTGGCGATATTGTCGGTGCTGAAACTTCAGTCAACCAAGACCCCCTCACCGGGGAATCTCGTGTTATCTGGCAGATTCCCGGTACAGGAAACTTAGACACGGGACGCATCAACATCCCCAACCTGCTGACGCAAAACCTCAATGATGCCATTCCCGCCATTGATGACCTATTTGAAGGAGAATACGAAGACTACTTAGGTGAAGACATCGCCAACGAACAAACCAGCGTCGAAACCATCCGCCATACCCTAAACACCATCACCACTGAAACTGGCACTCACCCGGTTATCGTCTACGCCGTTTCCCTACCCGACCAACTGGAACTCATCATGGTTGTTCCCGACGGTACTCCCATCCGCAAAACCATTCCCGCCGCTAATGCCAAAACTCTGAAAAAGACTCTAGTTGAATTCCGCCAAACCGTTACCAATTACCGACGCCCTACCGCCTATTTAACGCCAGCAAAACAACTGTATAACTGGATGATTGCCCCCCTAGAACCGCATCTAGAAGCCCTCGGTATTGACACCCTCATCTTTTCCATGGACGCAGGTTTACGCACTATCCCCATGGCGGCTTTACACGACGGGGAACAATTTCTCATCGAAAAATACGCCCTCGGTTCCATCCCCAGCATCAGCCTGACCAATACCCGCTACAATCCCGTCAAAGATGCCCCAGTCCTGGCAATGGGCGCTTCTGAATTCACTGACCAAAGACCCTTACCTGCTGTCCCCATTGAACTAGAAACGATTACTCAAAACGTCTGGTCAGGGGAAGCTTACCTCAACGACCAATTCACCCTCAAGAATCTGCAAACTCAGCGCCAACAAAAGCCTTGGCAAATCATCCACCTTGCCAGTCATGCGGATTTTCAAGAAGGAGACCCCAGCAATTCTTATATTCAGCTTTGGGACACGAAACTGCAACTCGACCAAATGCGCCAACTGGGTTGGCATGAGAAGCCCCAAGTAGACCTATTAGTTTTAAGCGCCTGTCGCACTGCTTTTGGCAGTATAGAAGCGGAGTTAGGCTTTGCCGGATTAGCGGTTAAAGCTGGGGTTAAGTCAGCGTTAGCCAGTCTTTGGTACGTCAGTGATGGCGGTTCTTTAGCCCTAATGAGCGAATTCTACAATCAATTGGGTCAACCGGATGTAACGATTAAAGCAGAGGCACTGCGACGCGCCCAAATCGCCATGCTGCGAGGGGAGGTGCGTGTGGAATCCGGAGAATTGCGTGGGTTGGGAGAAGGGGAAAATCGCCCTGTTGTATCGGGATTACCCGACAAAAATTTCTCTCATCCTTATTATTGGGCAGCGTTTACGATGATTGGTAGTCCTTGGTAGGGGAAGATGGGGGAGATGAGGAAGATGGGGAAGATGAGGGAGATCTGACTTTTTACGGCATGGGGCGTAATGTGTGTAGGAGCGGGTTTCACGACTATCTTTTCAGTTGCACCCAGATGTCACTAAACCCGCCCCGACTGAGGTTTCACGATTTAGGGGGATTCAAGCGGACATGAGTCAATTCCTGAGCGATCGGTGCGCCTCTAGTCATTAAATCAATGGACAAAAGTGGATTATGTGGCATAACTATAGCCATCATGCCGATGGATTGGTGTGCAGTATTTGTGGTTAATGATTTGAAGCTTCTGGATAGATGTGGAAATATCAAACTGCCCGGTTTTTCTAACTGTGACTCGACCAACATGAGTACCTGCGTTTTTCCCTTTGGGGACAGCAGCCTTTACCATATCCCCAGTCTGGAAGCCGTGAACCTTTTTCACCCTAGAACGAACAGCTAGCTCACCCTTGTTATTCACTTGAGGGAAGCCAAACTTGGTGATATTGCACATCCGTCGATGCCCGTAACCTGTAGCCTTGATTATCAAAGGTTTGACGACTTTGACTATGACCCGGTGGGGTGTTGAACTGCCAACAGCTACCGCATCTCCCCAGTGAGTTTTTTCTAATCCCAGACGAATGCGATTAAACTTGGTTTGTCCACCCATCCCAGTTTCCACGGGTAGCCCCGTGGCTTTGAGTCGCTCAAACAAAACCCATCGGGTCGTATTAACAGCAGCAGCATCAACTAATGGCTTCTTGAGTTGAGCAAGAATCCGATTGAGAACACTTGGTTTGCCTGCCAAGAATTCTCGAATGTCTTGATTGCCTTTAGCTTGGTTGCACCTATGACAAGCGATGGCTAGGTTGCTCACGCGGTTACTGCCGCCAAGTGAGCGTGGTTTGACGTGTTCGACTTCTAGTCGAGTGTCGGTTGCACCGCAGTAGACACAACAGCGATTGAACTTTTCCAGGAGATACTCGCGAACCTCGTAGCCAGCCAGCTCGCCCTGTTGATACTCGACGCCAGATACCTCTGAGTTCTGCATCTTTTGTAGATCGAACCTGACTAGCTCCTGGCTAATGCCCGTGATCGGACAAACTCCTGATAATCGCCTTACCCAAGTCAATATATTTTGAACTCGACTGTTTAGAGATGGTGGCAACCACCCTTTGGGACGGCGGCGGTTATTGAACCGTGCTTTACGGTATCTAGTTTGGCGATTGCGTCGCGACCTGCGTAATTGACGACGGGTGGTAAGTGCATCTCGGATAGCGAAGCCTCTATGAGTTAATTCGGCTGCCCATATCACCACATTGCTTTTGAGGATGGCAATCCCTGTGACTTTCGCCCCGGGGTCGATTTTTAATCTGTATTTCGTGACTTGAGAGTTCTCTACCTCTGTGTCGTGCAAAATGACGGTGAATGGAAAGCGACGAAACACTGACGCTCTGCCAGTACGAAGCAGTTTTCTTGCGCGTGCTGGGTGAGTAGGAGCGAGTGGTTTTTTATTTTTGTCCAGTACAAACACAAACATAAGTTTTAATCTCGGATTGCTCCGGTAACGTGTTCCTCGACAAAGTTAAAGAAGCTTGTTCGGTCAAAGACACTGGCTTAACTCAATACACCTGTTTAATCCTTGACGACAGAGCTACAAACTGGAAAGCATTCGTAGGTGTCTTAACCCCTTTAACGTAGGCTTTTAAGCCTCAGTCTGGCTATCTTGTCCACAGTTGTCCTGTGTTGAGTGGATAGCTGTTACGCTAATAGTCAACCCAGAATTATAACAGGCTAAGGTTCCCGTACTACAAACTACGAACTCAATCACTTGCCTGACAGCTTAACCAGACCAATTCCGCCAAAGTAAAGACCGATAACCGCGCCAGCAAGTAAGCTTTGAGTCAGAGGATCAGTGGAAGGAGTTAGCACAGCACCGAGAATCACTGCACCTAAAATAACAATCCGCCAACCGGAAAGCATTTGAGAGGATGAGACAATGCCTAAATTTCCCAAGAGAAGCTGAATAATTGGGACTTGAAACGCTATCCCTGTACTGAACATGAGAAGCAGCACAAATTCAAAATACCGTTCAATTGACCAAGCTTGCTCAACCACATCAGCGCCGTAACTAATAAAGAATTTCAGCGCGGCGGGAATTAAGGCAATGTAGGAAAATGCCAACCCGACAAAAAACAGAATACTCGAACCGAAAACTATAGGTGCAATCAAGCGTTGTTCGCGGCGAGTTAATCCCGGTAAGACAAACTGAATCACTTGGTAAAGAATGAAAGGTGTCGCTACCAGCAAACCACTGTAACCCGCTACTTTCAGGGAAACAAAGAAGTATTCACCGGGAGCCAATTGCAAAAATTTAACGCCTTGAGCCGGGATTTCCAATACCTGAACAATGTATTTAACCGCGACAAAGCAGCCGATCGCACCAACGGCTACAGCCAGCAGCGAATAGAAAATGCGCCGCCGCAACTCTTCTAAGTGATCAAACAGTGACATCTCGACATCATTGGGAAGTTCGTCGAGGTTGTCGGTTTCACTGGTGTCGGGTTGCTGGGGTAAGGTTTCTACGTCAGGCGTCATCAGTTTGCAGAGTTGGATAGTCGTTTGTTAACTATTATTGTACCGATCGCGGGATGAGGATGCAGGGGGAGCTGGGGGAGTTATCAGTTATCAGTGAGCAGTTATCAGTTATCAGGAGATGGGAGAGATGGGGTTGTAGAGACGTTCCGGTGGAACGTCTGGGAGATGAGGGAGATGAGGGAGCAATGGGAACGTCTATTGTAGGGGCGGGTTTTATCGCTAACGTTTGGTTTTGACCCGGATGGAACTCAGTGTAATCAGTGTAACTAACCTCTCACTTCCCCACCCCAATCTCTCCAATCAATCTGTGAAATCAGTGTTTTGACAACTAAGGACGAATACCAAATTCGCTCAGACGCTGTTCTAACTCTTCAATTAATGTATCGACATCTTTCCCCACTTCCTCAAAACATACTGGAGGCGGAGATTCCGGTTCAAAATGAATTAATTTAATTTGGTCATTCCCAATCCCAATCATTAACACTTCTTTATCCGGTTGGTGAGCATTCACAATACCTACCACTTCCTGTAGATAGTTCTCAACCTTTTGATTTAATTTTTCCAGCGCCGCTTTGGGACAATAGACAAAATGGGGTCTAGGTTTCAGGTCAATTCCTATCGTTTCGTCGCTTTCGCCCTTCTCTAGAAAGAGTCCCCATGAAAGCGCCGCCAGTTCTTTACCATGTTTTTTAGCAAACTGATTTAGCTTAACTTTCCACTGATCCTCTGGCTTATTCGGCTGAGGTTTACTGAACATAATCATGGTTGACAATCCCCAATGACAAATGACTAATGACCAATGACCAATGACTTATTTAACACCAGACTGAACCCGCCAAAGCATCGCATAAATAGCTTGTTGTGCCAGTAATTCTTCATGGGTGCCTTGTTCAACTAATTTACCCTTATCCATCACATAAATACAATCAGCATTGCGTACTGTAGACAGGCGATGAGCGATCGCGATCGTGGTTCGGTTCTGGGTAATCTTCTCTAGCGATCGCTGAATGGCGGCTTCTGTCTCGTTATCCACGGCAGACGTGGCTTCATCGAGGATCAGCACCGGGGGATTTTTTAAGATAGCACGAGCAATTGCCAGTCGCTGCTGCTGTCCACCGGATAACTTTTGTCCTCTCTCCCCGATAATTGTGTCGTAGCCTTGGGGAAGTTGGCAAATAAATTCATGGGCTTCGGCAATTTCGGCGGCGGCTTCTACCTCGGATAGCGTGACATCAAAACTACCATAGGTAATATTTTCTCGCACTGTGCCATGAAACAGAAATACATCTTGGCTAACTAAACCAATGGCTTGGCGTAAATCAGCTAACTGAAGCTGGCGCAAGTCAATCCCATCTAGGGTTATGGTTCCGTCTTGGACTTCATAGAGTCGCAATAATAACTTGACGAGGGTACTTTTCCCCGAACCTGTCGCACCAACAATGGCAATGGTTTTTCCCGCCGGAATATGCAGAGACAGATTTTCTATCACAGGATGGCGTCCCTGATAGGAAAAGGTAATATTTTTTAACGCTAACTCCCCTTTTACCTGACTCACAGGCAAAGAAATCTCGCCTGAATGCATGGTAATCGGCGTATCTAACAGATTCATCACCCGGGTTGTAGACGCCATCGCCCGTTGATAGAGATCCAGGGTTTGTCCGAGTCGGGTGAGGGGCCACAATAAGCGTTGCGTGAGGAAGACTAACACGCTATAAGTTCCAACCGCTAATCTCCCAGCGACGGCTTCCATCCCCCCATAGAGGAGAATTCCGATAAAGCCCAATAAGATGAGGATACGAATTAATGGCACAAACGCCGCCGAGAGTGCGATCGCGCGACGGTTACTTTGACGATAGGCTTCACTTTGGGCAGTTATGCGCTGGATTTCATAGGCTTCCGCCGTAAAGCTTTTAATCGTGGTGATTCCGGTTAAATTATTGGCTAATTGCCCATTGAGTAAACTCACCTTTTCCCGAACCTCAGCATAACGGGGCGCAAGGCGGCGCTGAAAGGCGATAGAACCCCAGAGAATAAACGGCATGGGTAGAAGTGCCATCCAAGCCACGCCAGGTGCCAGAATCAAGAACGCAGCACCAATAATCACAACGGTTGTGGATACCTGAAGAATTTCATTCGCGCCAACATCCAGAAAGCGTTCCAGTTGGTTGATATCGTCATTGAGAATCGACATCAACCTACCCGTACTCCTATCCTCAAAATAAGCCAAGTCGAGGGATTGTAAGTGGGCGTAGGCATCTAAGCGCAAATCATGCTGAATCGTCTGTGCTAGATTTCGCCAGAGTCGGCTATAGGCATATTCAAAGATGGATTCTAATCCCCAGATGATCAGACTTAGCAACGCCAGAATCAACAGTTGGGTGAAAGTATCGGTGACGCCAAGTTGGGCAATTAAGGAATCCTCTTTTTGAACCACCACATCCACCGCCGCACCAATTAACGCGGGTGGCGCTAAGTCAAAAATTTTATTCAGAACCGAACAAGCGATCGCCTGCCAGATTTCCGTGCGATAGTTGTGACCGTAGGCAAATAGGCGTTTGAGTGGTGATTTGTCATTGGTCATTGGTCAAAACACTGATTTCACGGATTTATTGGAGAGATAGGGGTAGGGAGGTGAGAGCTTATTGACACTGATTACACAGACAAGGAAAGTTCTCTCATTTTCCCCATCTGACACACCGAGCGGAGCCGAGGTGTCCCCCAGCTCCCCCAGCTCCCCCAGCTCCCCCATCACCTCTCTTGTATATTTTGTGACAATCCGTAGAATAAGTCTATTTACTCGACCGAGTTATGTGAAGCTTGGATGAAGCTCAATTTCACAGAGACTTCGGCAACCCCCCATAACCTCGTGTTTTGTTCCAATTTAATTATGATATTTCGATAAAGATTGCGGGTAAGGCTTACCATCTCCAGAAAGGGGTGGCATGATGATTGATAGGACTCAGGGCATCACCAGTAAGCTATAGGCGATCGCTTCCTTACCCTCAATCACAATTTTTTTGACCACTTAAGGGTATTACAAGCAAGCAATGATGATTACTAACGCCAACCCCTCGATTATTCCTCCCCGAATTGATTATTGCCTCACTGCAACTGAGCAAGGATGGCAATTGACGGCTTGGGAACCCGCCATTGTGGGAGGTAATAGAGTTAAGCCCTATCTATGGAAGTTTAATTCCGAACTCCAAACCCTACAAGAAGCGCACCGAACGCTTCAGCTAATTCTGGGTGAAGGATAGTTTTTTATTTTCCAATCGGCTTTCCGCGACTGTCTAAGTGAGCGTTAAGCGCATCCGTTTTGAGTTTATGACCCTAAACGACTGTGATAGAGTGATTTGGCTGGATTTGAGGAACACAAATTTCGGCTGGTCGTACAGTAAAGTTTATTTAAGTTTGATTTCTAGCTCTTTATATCCTGTCGTTTCATCCATTGTTCTCAAAAAGATTAAATTGTCGCTGACACCCATAATAATTTCAGCCGTTGTATAGATGATACATCCTTCTAAAAGATGCCCTCCGATTGTTTTCCCTTTTTTATCCGACAGGGCAATGTGTAGATGGATACCATGGATTGACAGAGTGCCAACCAGGGAAACAATTTCAAAGCGCTGCTTGAAGGCTTGAGCATAATTTTGACCAGCAAAGCGCAGGGTGGCTTGTTTGAGGCTACCCACCGCCGTAATCATAAACCCAGCTTCAATCTGGTGCTGTTTGACGAAATGCCCTAAACTTGCCTTTAAATCGTCGTTGGGTTTTAAGCGAATCGCAAAAATTTGCATGGTGTATGATGATGGCGGCAGCGCTAGTTTTAAGTCAGAGCGATGAGAGTTGTAATTACCACCTTTGTGGTATTGTTTAGCCTAATAGAATTGTCTCAGTGGATGAGCGATTTGATCCTACCCATGCCAGTATTCATTTTGGCAGGAGCATTACTCGCGATCGCGTCTAACTACGGTAAATCTCCTGGTTGGTCGATTTTTCTACAATCCAGGCAATTCTCAGCCAATCAAACTCAGTCTCCTGCGGTGGAGAGTGGCAATCTAGCATCCAACTCGACGGTACTTAATTCATCGTCATCCACATCACTACCTAAGCCGCCTCGTTCGATTTCCTTTACGATTCCTCGCCGTTCATCAGGGAATGGGTGAATAGGGAGGGGGCGTCGCGGTTGTAGGGGCGAGTCGCTGCATATAGTAGGCTGTGTAAGAATTAACCTATATCGACTCGCCCAATTGCAAATGTAGGCGGTGTTAGATAATTGCCGATACTGGGCTGGGGGCGACCCGATTAAATTAAAGGTTGGGTGGTGTCAATTAAATGCGGCGGGTCGCCCCTACTGGCGTGACACAGCTAAAATTGTGGATTAGATTTGACCATTGAATCGGGCGCAAGTCTTTGCGCCCCTACGGTTTTGGGTTTCCCATTCTAATTCATCTATAGTTACCAATTAATGGGAGGGACACCCCTCAGCGTCCCATATTCCGTTTCATTTGGTCTAACTCCTCATCAGTTTCCCAGCGCTGAAACTGAGCCTCTAAGGGGTCTACACCTGCTCCAATGTTGTAGTTAGGACTCTGGTTCCAAGCCGATGTCTGCCACTGAGATTGAGCTTGGGCTTGAGCGCGGGCGGCTTCGACTTCTCTGGCTTTGGCATGAACTTGATTACGACGGGTTTGAATCTGACGCTGGAGTTCTTTCGTCTGAGCAATTCGCTGTTTAACCCCTTCCATCTTGCCCCAGAGTTGATTCCCTTGATGCAAAAGCGTAGCTTCTCGCTGTTGAGCGGCTTGGGCTAAATCAGGTCTGCCTTTCGATTGAGCCTTATTCATCCGTTCGTGCCAACGCTGAATTTCTTGGGCAACTGCTAATATTTCGTCCTGTAGGCGCTTTTGCTGAAGTTGCAAGTCAGCAATCAGCTTCAATGTGTCTTCTTCTTGCTCCCGTAACTGCTCTTCGAGTGCCTGTAACTCTAGATGGGGATTGTTGCGGAGAAATTCATCCAGTCGATTTTCCAGAAAGCGATTGAGATCCTCAAATAAACCCACGTCAAACTCCTAATACCCGTGCGCTTCGCTAATATGCTACCTCATCCTTTGGATGTCAGGGAGCTGGGGTGATGGGGTGATGGGGAAGATTAGGAAGTTAACTCAAAACTCTACCTTACCTGTTCCCTGTTCCCTGTTCCCTAACCAATGACAATCCCCACCGTTAACTTTAATAGTTCCCACCTGAATCAACTTGCAAATTACTCTATCGGTGGGCATAAATTGGCAATTTGCCCAAGAGTTTCACCCCTTGGGGAGATGATTTTCTGCCTTGAGACCACGATTCTGGCAGAAAGACAGGAGGATTTGTCCTGGAAGAGGGAATCCTATTCTGGTCATCGTTTATGTAAAGGAAGAACATTATGGTTGAGAGTGTGGGACTAGCATTAGGACTCACGGGTTGGGCAGATTGGATAGCACAGATACCGATAGAGCCAGAACTCGATACCGTTGAAGATGCGGCGCTGATCTTTGACGGACCCCAATTTTTTACCACATTAATCGCTGGTGTGGTTTTAGCGTTTGCGTTCCAGATGCTGTTAACGAATCTGGGTGTGGCGTTGGGAATTTCCTTTGCTGGAGGCGGAGACTCATCATCGTCTGATCACAAATCCTCAGAAAGCGTACAAGGGAAAATTCGCAAGGTTGGTACAGCATTGGGATTAGCCACGTTAATTAGCGTTACCGTGGCGCTATTTTTTGCTTGTCTATTTGCCGTAGAATTAAGCTTGCTGGAGAATCCCGGATTGGGTGCGATCGTCGGGTTGGTGATTTGGGCAACGTATTTTTCGTTACTGGTTTGGGTCAGTTCGACAACCGTTGGTTCGTTGATCGGATCAGTGGTTAATACCGCTACCTCAGGGTTTCAAGCTCTTGTAGGCACGGCTACAGCCGCTATTGGCGGGAGTGCGGTAAAAAAAGAGGTGGTGCAAACCGCAGAAGCAACAGCCGCAGCAGTTCGTCGAGAACTGGGGTCTGCAATTGACCCGGAGACGATTCGCGAGAACTTAGAAGATTATATTCAGGCGATACGACCTCCAGAACTGAATCTGCAAAAGATTCGGGGGGAATTAGAAGACTTAATCAATGACCCAAATTTACAAGAAATTGCTGGTAGTGACAGCCTACGTGATATTAATCGGCAGACTTTTATTGATTTAGTCAGTAACCGCAGCGATTTATCGCCACGGGATGTGAATCGGATTGTTGACCAACTTGAAGCCGTCTGGAAGAAAACGGTGAATCGGCTCCCTTCTTCTAGAGATGCGATCGCAGAATTTAGGGAATACCTTCAGTCCGCTACGCCAGATCAGCTTGTTAGTGATGAGTTTACCGAGAAGCTCGATGATTTAGTGGCAGAACTCCGCAAGCGCCGCAAAGCCCAACATCCAGGACCTCTGGCTCAAGCTGCATCCACAGGTATGCATAGTCTGATGGGCATGGTGATGGGACGTGTGGATATATCAGACTTAGATATGGAGAAAATTGTTGGTCAGCTTAAAAGCGCCAGAAGCCAAGTCACTGAACAGGTTGGTCAAGTTTCTGCTCAGATCCGGGGTGGGACTCAGGATGAAGCATACAGTACGGTGCGAGCCGATGTAGAAAATTATCTGCTCAATAAATATTCTTGGCAGATGCATCGACCAACGCTGGAGCGGGAATTCCGAGATGTACTCTATGATCCAGAAGCTGACCCCGCCACCGTGGTGCAGGAATTAGAGCAGCTCAATCGGTCAGATTTTGCTGATTTGTTAGCCCAACGGGGTGTTTTTACCGAAGAACGGATCAGAGAAATTTCGACTTGGCTGGATATCATTCGCTTAGAAGCCTTATCTGTGGCAATTGCGGCTAGAGAACGCGCCGAGGCGATCGCACTATTAGCCGAGATGGAGCAATATCTCCTATCCACGCCGAAAGAAGCACTCACGCCTGAGAAAATTCAACTGAATATTAGGGAGATTCTCCATGATCCAGATGCAGATTATGAACACCTGAGCAATCGTCTGGCTCAGTTTGATCGTCCTTTATTTGAGCGATTGGTCGAACAACGTCAAGATTTAACCCCGGTAGAACGGGAAGCCGTCATCGTAGAACTGGAGAAAGCCCGCGATCGCGTTTTGGATACCGCCAGAGAAACTCAAGAGGCGCTGAAGGCAAAAGTTGAAGCCCAGTGGATGAAGGTTCAGTCTATATTGAGTAACACGGGTCAAGCTCAACTGAATCCTCAAGCCATTGAACAGGAACTCAAATTACTCTTAGATGAACCCCAAGCAGGATGGCTGCTGCTGCGGAAACGCGCCGAACGCTTTGACCGGGATACGTTGGTACAACTGTTAAATCAGCGTCAGGATCTGAGTGAAAGCCAAATTAACCAAATTATCGATCAGGTTGAACGGACTTGGACTCGTGTTCGCAGTATTCCCCAAAAAATGGCGGATACAACCAAAGAGCAATACGACAAAACCATGTCCGCGATCGCTGACTATCTGCGGAACACCGGGAAGCCAGAACTCAATCCAGACGGGATTCAGCGTGATTTAACCAAACTGCTGGATGATCCACAGCTTGGAACTCGCTTAATCAGACGTCGATTAGCAGCAATGGATCGCGATACTCTGGTACAGTTACTCGCCCAACGGGATGATCTGAGTGAACAAGAGGTTAACCAGATCATTGATCAAGTCTTTTCCACCCTGCGCCGTATCGCCAAAGCCCCCCGACGCTGGGCGCTACGCACTCAGGAAACCGCCCAAGATTTCCAAGCCGCTTTTGAGGATTATCTGCGTTCGACGGGTAAAGAGGAACTGAATCCCGCAGGAATTAAGCGGGATATGCAATTACTGCTGAATGAACCCGGTGCGGGGATGTCGAGTCTGCAAGAACGCCTGTCCCACTTTGATCGCTCGACGCTGGTGGCGCTGTTATCCCAACGGGAGGATATATCAGAAGAGGATGTTAACCAGATTGTCGATCAAATCCTCAAGGTGCGCGACCAAGCGATCGCCCAAATCCGGACGGTACAATATCGCATCCAGTCGATTATTGACGGTATTTTTGAGCGCATTCGCGACTACCTGAATAGCTTAGAGCGTCCTGAACTGAATTATGATGGCATCAAGCAAGATGTGCGGACGTTGTTTGATGACCCAGAAGCGGGGTTTGATGCACTGCGCGATCGCTTGTCTCAGTTTGATCGGGATACTCTAGTCGCGATTCTCAGTTCCCGTGACGATATCTCCGAAGCCGATGCTAATCAGATGATTGCTCAGATTGAGCAGGTTCGCACTCGTGTGCTACAACGGGCAGAACGGATTCAACAACAAGCCCAACTGCGTTTAGAACAAGTCAAGTATCAAGCCCAACGTCAAGCCGAGGAAACTCGCAAAGCGGCGGCGGCGGCGGCTTGGTGGCTGTTTGGTACGGCGCTGGTTTCGGCGTTGGCTTCCGCAGGTGCAGGCGCTTTAGGCGTTGCTTGAAGATGTAGAGACGTTGCATGCAACGTCTCTACGTCAGGGCGCGTCTTCAGGGATTTCCCCATATCCCTGTTTCCTTAATTCTGTATCTATCTTTGGATAGATTAGTAGTTTATGACCGTAGAATGAAGCCTATTTTCGCAGCAGTCGGTAATGTTAGCTGTAGTGTACGGAGAAATTGATAGTTATGGATATGATCAACGTATTAATGATCATCGCTACCTTGGCGATCGCGAGTCTTGTTCTCGTGAAGCCAAATCGCCTGTTTCGCTCAGTTATGATGCTGCTGGGTGTTGCCATCTTTACATTTAATAGTGCTTTTCCTGCCTTTGCTGCTCCCCCTCAAGCTGCTGTTGATTCCTCTCAAGGCAGTCAACAACCCAACAATGAAAAAGTGACAACCTCTGCAGCAGGGAATCAGTATCAAGGGATTGAATATGTTGCATCAAGCCGAGGTGGAAAGGAACTGAGTGATTCCCAGATTCAGGATAAAATTGAGTCCGATATCTCTGAGAACCTAGTCGCTGGCGTTGCGAGTGGTGCGGTTCGACTCACCGGAACGGTTAAAGACCAAGCAACGGCGCGTAAATACATTGACCAGATTAAAGACATTCCTGGGGTTCATGAGATTACTTTCGATTTAGCTCTGGAAGATATCCCCTCTTAATCAATCAGAAATTAATAAATAAGTATTCCGTTAATCTCAAACGGAGTTTTTCTGTTTTAAGTTGGTCTTGTTCTCTCCCACAAGACCAATTTTTTATAGCAGATTGCAAATCAGAGTAAGGGGATCTAGAGTAGAGACGTTGCATGCAACGTCTCTACAATGGTGCCGAAAGTCCTAATCGATGTGTCTACTTCTTGAAAAGCGCTGTAATAATGTACCAATAAAGTTTGGCTGAATTCATGAATATTGCCCGTGTAGACAGTAATGAGGTATTTACTTTTTCACTTCAGAGAAAAAGACCCAACCATTTAGAAAAGTTCCAGAGATGAAAAAGATAAATGCTCCCCAAAAACCAATTCCAAAATCAAGGTCAAAACCCATTAGTTGAGTTCCCTGTTGGGCAACTTGTCCTTGTACGGCGGACTTGAGAAGTAAGAGCATTAAAGCGCCAAAAGCTCCGGCGATCGCGGGGATAATTGCTAACTTAGCAAGAAACAGTTACGAAGGGAAGCAAGAAGCAAATAAGGATGATGGCAAAGAAAGAAGCGGAAATTTTTTTAGGTAACATTGTATTGTCGTATGCACTCCTTAGTGGTGTAGGCAATTTTTTTAGATCTACATTCGCCGAACGGCTCGGTTAAGCCTTGTAATTAAATGTCAATAGTTAACTCCTTTGGACTAGATTAAAGTAAATTTGAGAATGGGAGTACCAATGACTACATTGTTAATTCCATCCTTGACATCCGAACTGTTCGTATTGCTCTTGGAATGACTCATCGCGGACTGTCGCCGGAATCTTAGCTGAAGGAAAGTCTTGAACATCCACTTTCGCATCAATCTTACCTTGTCCGTACCAAACTAATACTAATCTGTCCTGCATGAGTAGCATAACATGATCCTTCCAGAGTAGTTTATTGTTTTTGAATTCTGCTGATTCTACCCCTGCACCATACTCGTCTTGATATTGCACACAGACACGATTAGGATTAGAAGTCGGAATTAGAGTAATGGCAACACCAAAAGGTCCATACCAATGACCCAAAAATTTTGCTCGCTCATTATACTGACTCTGCCACGTTTGGCGGTATTGCCGAATTGCCTCGACTTCAGCTTGGCTACGATTATCACTATAGATTTCAGCTAGAAATTGAACCCGTCGGCAAACTTCTGGTAAATAGCTACTCAGAGTATGCCGTTGAGACGGTGGAACTGATAAAATTTCCTCGATTCGATTGATGATAGCCTGCCAGGTTTGGGAACCTACGATACTGTCATTAGTCAAATCATGAATGCGTTGGAACTGTTCTACCGAACTGGCGGTTCCTTTGCCATAAATGCCATCAATTGCCAGGTCTTCTCTGGTGGTATCATAGTAGCCTTGATCTTCCAGAAAGAGTTGCAATTGTCTTACTCTTTGTCCTGTACTACCTTGATTCAGGGTTGGCAGTTCTTGAGGAGAATACTGTTCTAGCTTGTAGTAAGCCGCTTCTGGTTCGGCTTGTCCATATTCATCCGTCGAGGAGTTTGAAGCTGATGCTAGGATGTTTTGACAGTTAAACTCAACGTTATTATCCGCTCTAGTTGTGTCTTTACTCAAATTAGCTACATATCGATTCTGATAATCTTGAATAAGATTTTGGGCATTGGCGGGCAAAGTCCAACTTAAGGGAATTACGCTGCTAAGAATTCCCACAGATAGACAGCTAAATATTAATTTTGATTTTTTTGAACTGAAGTTTTGCCTAATCATTAGGTCTGGTTTTTTCCTCCTTTTCAGTAACGATTTCGCTGGTTCTCCCCCCTATGCTCGGTAGAGCCTGAATTCATTGATTGACGTTATTCCTCGCAGGGTTCCATATAATGAAGTCCTCCGTCTGTCGCCTCGCAGGGATAACCAGTCTTCGATGTACGCGACAGCGACGCAAATTCTAGAATAAAACTCATCCTAGAAATTACCCATAAGCTGTATTTTCTCCACCCTGTCCAAAAGCACCTATCTCAAAGCCTTATTTAGCAAAAACCTGAAAATAGAACCCCAGAAATACGATCATGAATTGATTTCCATTCATTCGCTAAAGCTGTTTCTCCACTGCGGATTTCACGCCCATTTAACTCAGGATGACGAGCATAGAAAACCGCATCAGCTAATTTATCACGAACACTTACATTGTTCACGCTAGCTTGATCCTGGTCAGAACTTGCAGGACCACAGTTACTTTCAATCCACCCCACCCAATTCTTTACGACCCCGCGCAGGGCATTCCATTCTCGAACATAAAGTTCTCTATAAGGATCAATACTCCTCCCTTTCATGTCTGGACGAACCGCATAAAAGAAGGTATCTGTCCAATCATCAACCTCCTCTTTGCGTGACGATGATGACGATGATGTCGAAACTTCCGTTAACTCTGTACCATCCCAGACGTAATAACTGGTTTCCATCCAATCGGGTCTATTTCCCGGAGTATTTTCTGGCGGATTAACCACGAGTAGCCGACTATCCAACTTATGCTTCACACCCGCTTCAGCCACAATACCTGGCATATAAACTGAGCCAGTTTCAGCATCGACAATGGCAACGGATTGACAGCTTGTGCCACATCCCCAAGTCACCACCGTATATTTTCCGGCAAAATTGGGTCCGGTTTGTGCGCCCTCTCGTAAAACAGTGCGGAATCTTCTAGCATCTGGGTCACTGCTTAAGTCAACGGGTGCAGGAGCACCAGAGAAAGATTCGGTTGCTGGATAATCATTGAAGTCTGGAGGAGATGTCTGCTTGGTGTGGCTTACTTCTGATGCAATTGTTTCCCTATTCGTGTCGAGGGTGTTAGCTTGCTGGGAGAAAGATTCATGGGCAGACAGTGGGGAAGAGCTACAACCAAGTGCTAATGTTAGAGTAAGTCCTGAAATTATACTGGTTCTCATGTTCTTATTCATTGGTTTTTGCTTTTAGCTTCACCTAAAGGATAAAGAGAAGCTGCCACGTCTTTCATCACTCTAAAGTGGAATATCACTGAATTAAGTACAAGCCGGAGCAGCGATTGCGATCGCGCCTTCCCGCTCTAGGCGTAAGTAGTCGGACAGCCGTTTTTGGCACTGTGTAAATAGGGTCTGCTGAATAAGTCGAATTTTTCGTAATTAGTGTGCTAAATTGTTAGTTTTATTTGCCAGAATATTTTACAGCAATAGCTTTAACTATTTTTACCAAAATTTCAATTTGTTTTGAAGCAATTAAAAGCTACAGTCCTTGTGTGGCAAGCTTCCCGATTCATCAAAACTGATAGTTTAGCACAATAAGTCCGAAAGACCCGATTAAAACCCCAATAAAAGATAGGTTTCATTTTCTTGTTGAGTAACCGTCTGTTTCCAGCTCATTTGATGGGAAACATCTTCAAACAGCAGAAATAACTGATTATCAACATTCATACTATAGATATCAATATACTCCGGTCGCTGCGGATTATGGGAACGCGCCACACCTTCCAACCTAAAATCTTCTGTTTTTCCTGCCCAAACATCCAATAATATATCATCTAAACCAATTAACTCTGGAAAACTAATGCAGACCGATTTACCAAGGGTTAATTTTTCGGGAAAATCACAAAACTTGTGAGCCTGATCAGAAATCTCGCGAATGGTTAAATCGGGATTAAGGATCAAATACTCCATCTGGCGCATTGCCACAAACCGTTCCAGAATAGGGTTAAGCTTAGACGACGCCGTTTGCAGTTCACACAGCTCCTTCAAACGATAACCGAACCCATACACAGTTTCAATAATGTCACCTACACCCGCTTTCTTGAGCTTGCGTCGTAATCCTTTAACATGTGCCTTAACCGTTTCCCGGTTGGGTGGATCTCCGAACGCCCAAAGTTTTTCGATAATGTAATCTTGACTAAATATCCGGGTGGGAGATGACATCAACAAATACAAAAGACCATATTCTTTAGGAGATAGACGCAAGGGTTGTCCCTGACAGGTTACCTCACAGGTACTCGGATCGATTTCCAAATTTCCCCATTGCAAGGTTGGGGTACTGGCATCTCGGTTACGTCTGAGTAATGCCCGAACTCGAGCCGCTAACCCTTCAACGGGACAAGGCTTAATAATATAATCATCAGCGCCTGCATCTAACCCCGCCACCATATCTTGCGTTGCCCCTGATGCACTCAGTAAAACAATTGGACTGGTATTTCCCGCTTGTCTTAAACGGCGACAAAGACTAATACTATCCAAATGAGGTAAATTAATATCAAGCAAAATTAGATCGTAGTTATAGGCTAAAGCATTGTCTAACCCCGTCTCACCGTCCTGGGCTAGATCAACCACATAATTTTGTTGAGTTAATCCTGCCACAATGGTTTGGGCTAAGGTAGGATTATCCTCAACAACCAAAAGTTTCATAGTCTTCCCCCTTTGAACAATAGATGATCCTGACTCTTCCTTTGATACCCCCGGTTTTTAGGAAGGAAATTCCTCCCCTACTTCAACCTCAGCGTTGCCGCCATCGTTGGTGACAATTGTTCAGGAGACGGAGAGATGAGGTATAGGAAGACACAATAATGACAGACAGAAGACATTCTGTCCACCTGAAACCCCTATTCTGCCTCACTTCAAAAGAGTATGGTAAAAAAAACAAGGGATTGTAATAGATGTTAAACACAAAGCCGACTAATTCTATATCGTTGTCGATGAGTCCCCAGGAACGTCACCGGCTTAAGTCCTTGGTTGACTATTCCTCTATCCAGTCTCTACCGGAAATTTGGTCGATCGCGGCGCAGCGATTTGGACAGATTATTGCCCTCAGAGATCCCCATGTCCAACCCGAGGTGATCTTCACGTACACTCAGTTGGTACGCCAGATTCACCAATTGGCGGCGGGATTACAAACCTTGTTCGATAATCCGGTGATCAAGCAGGAACAAGAGTCCTCGGAACTTCCGCCCCGTATCGCCTTGATTGCCGATAACAGCCCCCGTTGGCTGATTGCGGATCAGGGGATCATGACGGCTGGGGCGGCAAATGTGGTTCGCAGCGCCCAAGCTGATCCCGAAGAACTGCGGTATATATTAGAACACAGTGGCAGCATTGCTTTAGTTGTCGAAGATACCAAGACACTGACCAAACTCAAACCTCATCTTGACGAGTTGCCGATTCAGTTTGTGATCTTACTCTCCGATGAAGACCCACCTGCTGAAGACAAGCTCAAGGTGCTTAATTTCTCTGAGGTGATGACTCTGGGGTCAAACGCAACTCTACAACCGGTTCAGGCGACCCGTCAAACCCTCGCCACCTTAATGTACACCTCCGGCACCACTGGGAAACCCAAGGGGGTGATGTTAACCCATGGTAACCTGTTACATCAAGTGACGACCTTTGGTATCGTCCTCCAACCCCAACCGGGCGATCGCATCTTGAGTATTTTACCGACGTGGCATGTCTACGAACGCACCGTTGAATACTTCCTCTTGTCTCAAGGGTGTACCCAAATTTACACCACAATTCGCCATGTCAAAGCCGATCTCAAAGCCTTTAAACCCATCTACATGATCGGCGTTCCTCGGCTGTGGGAATCGATTTATGACGGGGTGCAAAAGCAGTTTCGGGAGCAACCACCGAATAAGCAAAAATTAGTGTTCAGCTTACTGGATATCAGTCAACGCTATATTGCAGCGCGGCGAATCGCCCAAAGGTTAGACTTGAACCAGCTTAACCCAAGCCCCCTGGAACGCCTCAGTGCCAGCATCCAAGCCTTACTCCTGTTACCCGCCCACAAATTAGCCGACAAACTCATTTATCAAACCGTGCGGGAGGCAACCGGGGGTCAAATCAAAACCATTATCAGTGGTGGGGGTTCCTTGGCAATGCATTTAGAAAACTTCTTTGAAATTGCCGGGATTGAGATTCTGGTGGGGTATGGACTTACTGAAACCTCTCCTGTGACGAACGTTCGCCGGATGGAACGTAACCTGCGCCGTTCCTCCGGACTCCCCATGCCCGGAACCCAGATTCGCATCGTTGATCCCGAAACCCGGAAACCCTTACCCACAGGTGAACAGGGGTTGGTTTTGGTGAAAGGTTCCCAAGTGATGCAAGGGTATTATAAAAATCCAGAGGCAACGGCAAAAGCCATTGATTCCGAGGGATGGTTTGATACCGGCGATTTGGGATGGGTGACGCCCAACCATGATTTAGTCTTGACAGGACGGGCAAAAGATACCATCGTATTGACCAACGGCGAAAATATCGAGCCGCAACCGATTGAAGATGCCTGTCTGCGAAGTCCTTATATTGACCAAATTATGCTAGTGGGTCAAGATCAGCGATCGCTCGGTGCGTTAATTGTGCCGAATCTGGATGCCCTGCAACAGTGGGCAGCCGCTGAAAATATTACCCTAAACTTGCCCAACTCCGATACGCAGAAGGACAGCGAGTCGTTCCGGACGGGTATCGACCTGAAAAGTAAAGAGGTGCAGAACCTATTCCGGCAAGAATTGAACCGGGAAGTCAAAAATCGACCCGGTTATCGCCCTGATGATCGCATTGGTCAATTTGCGCTGATTTCAGAACCCTTTTCTATCGAAAATGGCATGATGACTCAAACACTGAAAATCCGGCGACCCGTTGTTACTCAACGATATCGCGATATCATTAACGGGATGTTCGCCTGATTGCGGGGAAATAGGGTGAAAGAGTCTGCTGGCAAGTTGCCTGTTGCTCTTAACATGATTATGCCCCCAAACTTTAGGTTATCCTGTTAGCCGGATTAACCCTTACCTTTTTAAGTGTCAGACCTACTGAGAAATACCTATATGCCTACAGAAGACTCTCAATCCAAAGAATCTCAATCCAACCTACTCTTGAAGCGACCGGTTAATATTAAAGCCATTGTCACACCCCGCTGGAAAGAGGAGGTACAACAACAACTCCAGGCACAAATTAACCAACTGGACTCTCAACTTCAACAGTTAGACATGCAAGGGCAACGGGCGATCGCGGAAATTCAAAAGCAAAGTGTGAATCCTCCGGGTCCTCAAGTCAAGCAGCAAATCGAAAGTATTCAATTGCAGGTCAATCAAAAGAAAAGTGAGCTGCTTGAGCAAAAAAACCAGCAACTCCAGCAACTGCAACAGGTACAGATGCTCGAACTTGACCAAGAAGTCAATCAAGGTCAGATCGAAAGCTTCTTCCGCGTTGAAGCCGGAGATAACTTGGTTCGCAAAATGCAGGTCGAAATTCTCCTACGAGATGGCGTAGTCGAAGAAATTCGCGGCGATATATAAAGGATTGTAGAGACGTAGCATGCTACGTCTCTACACTGCCTCTTGCTATCCTGGAAGGAAGTTCCCCTACCACGGATAATCCGCCCATTCAACAATGAGTGACCAAACAACCCGATTATGTATTCTCGGTGGAGGCTTTGGGGGGCTGTATACTGCCCTGCGCTTAAGCCAACTCCCTTGGGAAAAATCACAGCAGCCAGAAATTATACTCGTTGATCAAAGCGATCGCTTCGTATTTATGCCCCTGCTGTACGAACTCCTGACAGGTGAACTGCAAACCTGGGAAATTGCCCCACCGTTTGAAGAACTCCTGGCAAATACAGGAGTGCGCTTCACCCAAGCGACGGTGATGGGTATTGATAGTGAGCAACAGCGGGTACAATTACAGGATGGCGTAGAATTTGCTTACGATCGCCTGGTTTTATCCCTAGGCGGAATTACACCGATGGAGATCGTCCCTGGTGTGGCTGAACATGCAATTCCCTTTCGAGCGATCGCAGATGCTTATCGGTTAGAAGAACGGTTACGCATTCTCGAAGAATCTGACAAGGAAAAAATTCGTGTCGCGGTTGTCGGTGGTGGGTATAGTGGCGTGGAACTCGCCTGCAAACTCGCTGAACGGTTAGGAGAACGCGGACGCATCCGGTTAATTGAACAAGGTGAGATGATTCTGAAAACCTCTCCCGAATTTAACCGTGAAGCCTCACAACAGGCGTTAAATGAACGAAAGGTATGGATCGACCTAGACACCTCAGTAGATGCGATCAGCGCTGATACCATTTCTCTGCTGTACAAAGGACAGGTGGATACCATTCCAGTAGATATAGTGGTATGGGCAGTTGGTACCACAGTCGCCCCCGTCGTGCGATCGCTCCCCTTTAAACAAAACCACCGGGGTCAACTCATGATCACCCCAACCCTACAAGTGGTTGACCATCCAGAACTTTATGCCCTAGGGGATCTAGCCGATTGTCGAGACATCACCGGTCAACAAGTCCCCAATACGGCTCAATCCGCCTTCCAGCAAGCTGATTACGCCGCTTGGAATATTTGGGCATCTCTAACTGGGCGTCCCTTACTCCCCTTCCGCTACCAGCATTTAGGCGAAATGATGACATTAGGGACAGACAACGCCACACTAACCGGGTTAGGATTAAAACTTGATGGAGTCTTCGCCCACCTAGCGCGGCGTCTTGCCTATCTTTATCGTATGCCCACCCTAGACCATCAGCTTAAAGTTGGTTTAAATTGGATGGCACAACCGTTATTAAATCTGCTCAAAAACGAGGGTATGTAGGGGCGGGTTTATGGATTTTCGTTTCACGGTTGACGATAACGTTCCCTCAAACCCGCCCTGACCAGGTACGATAACTATAAAACAAATGACCAATGACCAATGACAAATGGCGAATGACAAAGGACAAATGACAAATCCAAAAGTCATTTTACTCGATGCCGTCGGTACATTATTTGGGGTGCGCGGAAGTGTAGGTCAGGTTTACAGTGCGATCGCTCGCCAGTTTAATGTGAATGTACCACCGAAACTGGTTAACGATGCCTTTTTCCAAGCCTTTGCTGCGGCTGATCCCTTGGTTTTTCCTGACACAGACTCTGAAGAGATTCATGAGTGTGAATTTGAATGGTGGCGTGTAATTGCCCTGCGCACGTTCCAAAAAGTTGGTGTTCTGGAACAGTTTGCTGACTTTACCGATTTTTTTGACCACCTTTATACCCACTTTGCCACCGCCGAACCCTGGTTTATTTATCCAGATGTTATCCCAGCGCTGGAGGCGTGGCGGCGAGTTGGTATTCAATTGGGTGTTTTGTCGAATTTTGATTCTCGTCTTTACTTAGTGCTAAAAGCACTGAATTTAGATGAGTTTTTCAGTTCAATCACGATTTCCACAGAAGCGGGGGTGGCTAAACCTGATCCCAAAATTTTTACTTGCGCTTTACAGAAATATGAATGTGAACCTTCACAAGCGTGGCACGTTGGTGATAGTTTGCGGGAAGATTATCAGGGGGCTAAAGCAGCGGGATTGAGAGCTATCTGGTTGGAGCGTTCCGAAGATATGGCTGAAATTTAAGTCATGACTCAAGAAATTTTGGTGTTGCCGGGATATCAAAAATTGAAGGAATATCCTGCCATTGCCAAGGAGGGTCAGGGCGCAAATACTTAGTTCCACAAAGCTGTTGAGCCTGAGCAGCTCCTCCATGACGAGGACTCATGGTTTTCAACTGCAGCTGTGCCCAATCGACGACCTCTTGCCGCGCTTTAGGGTTCAGTTTCCGGGCAATCAGTTGTAAGGCTTGGCAACTCAACGCTTGATTGACAGCAATACGCAAAGAATACGCTTCAAAGCAATGCTCCATTTTTGTATCAGGAATTTGCTCTTGTTGCTCGGGTGGAGCGGGTGGTGCGACCGCCTTAATTTGGGCATAGATGTCCTGGCGACGGTCTAGATCAATTAGGGGGTAAAGCTCTGACAGGAGTGGAACTAACACCTCCGGCGGTGGCACCTTGCGGCGACCGCGACGGGAATCTTCCCGCAGATAGGCATCACGTAGGACTCTTCCCCACCAAGACAGAGCCGTTCTAGCTTCTGGGCAGAAGAAGTGAAAGAGTGCCCATCGTGCCAAGGCAATAGCGACTGGTTCCCCTTTCTGCTCGGCTAGTTGACCGAGGAACTTGATTACGACTTGCCGCACTAACTCTCCAGGACCCCCTTCAACTCCCACGGGCCAGTCTCCTGCCCACAAACGAGTTTCGTATTCTTTCACCCCTTGGGTGTGAAGAAACTGCCATTGTTTTTGGGCTTCTAGAAATGTTGGTGGTAAGTCTAATAGAGGAATAAAGGGTTGCGCCCATTCCAGAATCGGTAGAGAGAGTACCTTTAACCAATCGCTGCTATCTGTATCTCCCCAAGGATAGGTAATTTCCATAGCGCTTTTTTAGACTAGGAACAGACAAGTTGACGAAAACGGTGATAAATCTCTCTTCCTGTGGGAAAAGAGGTTTGGCTCTAGTAGACTTGGGTTGGTATGCCAAAAGACCGGGCAAGGGCTACCAAGATACCAATGAGAACTAATCCGATGACTTTGGGAATCCAGAGGATACCATCCCGTAAAAAGACTCCCGCCTGTCGAGCCCATTCCGGGATACTAAATCTGTGTCTGTCTGGTTTTTGGGGTGCTTTTTTCCTGAGATACTCCGTAATTAGATCCCAGTCGCCATGAGCCTCGTAATAGTCTATGTCATCATTATTACAACGGTTATCCTTTCTCCATTGATCATAGAGATCATTCAATTGCGGTTGTAGAGTATCGGTGTATCGCTGTTTGTGTCCCTCCCATGAGCCATACCCTCGGCGTCTCAGCTCATCGACAGCCTGGGGACCCTGCTCTTTAGCTTCGTAAAGCCCATGTCGGTCTCGTCGCATATCCTGAAAGCGAAAGTCCATTTCTTGAGCTATTTCTACCATGGCTTCCAACAGGTCAAAGCAGGGATCTCCTCCTGGAGGGCGGAGCGCGGGATTTAGGACATGAAGGGTTTCATTCTGGTTAGATTGGCTCCAGCTAGTCCCTTTCTCATGTGGCTGTCTGGCTTTGATCTGAGCTGGTTGCTTTTGTTTTTGTTGGTGCAATGGCTGCCGTTGGTGAATAGCTCCTGCCTCTAAGAATATCCGGTCAACCTCTTTCCCATCTGCGGTTGATTGCTCTTGCTGTTGGGAAGTACAATCAGCACATTGCGGTTGAATCGAGTTTTCTGGCGAGACTCCAGATGCTATTCTTGCCTGCGGATTCAATGTGTGTGGCGTCAGGGGGGGAATTCTCTGTGTGACGATATCAGCAACGAAAATCCTTCTGGATTCGGACTCAGGTGGCACCGTTGGCTGTTCTGCCTCTTGCTGACCTTTGGCTTCCAGACTTCGCATTACATTCGCTGCTAGTCTATCTGCCGATTCTCTGGAATACTCCCCTATCGCCTGTGGCTGGGAATATTTTTGGTTTGGCTTGGGTTGACTCGAAAAATGCCCGAATTTAGAAGGACTCTTACCCTTTTTCTGTGCCGTTGGAGGAATCCAGGATGAATTTTTCTTTTGTAAGGGTTCATACATAATACCGCCTCAGTTGCCTGATTATTGACTGCGTCCAAGCCTATTTGCTCAAAAACTCTAGGTAATTTCGTCACCAGCCAATGTCTACCAGCTTTTGCAAACATCTGTAAGCTAGTTTACCAGAACATTTTGAGATTTGGCTGAATTATAAATTACAGCGTTTTCAGACTCAATGCGATACAGCTAGACCCAGTAAGATCCCACAAGTACGGCTACAACAGCTTGTTTGGGCGGGGGAGTTGCAGATTCCGTTTACAACTGGGCTATTGTTGGGGATTGATGAGATAAGTGAGGATTGGTGGGAAACCTTGGATGCGATCGCCCAGCTTCCAATTGAATAACGAATTTATGTCTGAACTTGAAACTGTCTTAGAATTAAACCATTGCCCATTGCCTATTTCCTATTCCCTCTCCCCACCGTAAGACTTCCAACACCAGAGCCTACTTACATTTATATTTCTGACTCTGATCCTTACCGAGATAAGAGGGTTTCAATATGAGAAAAGCATAGGGGTTCTTTCTCCGGAAAATGGATAGTAATATCCACAGAACCGCCCAAAGCAGCAACCACTCCTACGAGCGTATTGAGTGTAATATTTTCTCGTCCTTCCAGTTGGGAAATGTAGGGCTGTTTTACATCAAGTCGCTTGGCTAATTCTTCTTGTGAAATGCCTGCGATTTCTCGAAGAGTACGGAGAATTTTTAGTTCTTCTCTGATTTTGTTTGCTCCATCAGTAATACGTGCTTTAGCTTCGGGAGAAAAGTTATTTCTTACTTCTTTGTACGTTTTATAAGTTGTCATATTAGTTCACCTCCTTGGGTTTCTTCTAAGTATTCTCTAAATCGCCGCTCTGCGATTGGAATGTTTTTCTCATACCAGCGTTTATCTCCAGATTTATTGCCACCAAGCAAAAGAACTGCTTGCCTTTTCGGGTCAAAAGCAAAAAGAATCCTGTACGGTTCACCAGCGTGTTGAACACGTAGCTCTTTCATGTTTGGAAGCGATGAACCTTTAATGGTATCAACGTAGGGTCTACCAAGACTTGCTCCCTGCTCTTCAAGAATATCAAGCACCATAGCAATGGATTCCTGTATCTCATCGTTTTGTTTCAAGAACCATTCGTAAAATTCTGCGTGAAATATTATTTTTCATAACATAAATGTAATATATGATATACATATTATATAAGTCAATAGCTAGTCGCTACTCCCTGGCTAAAACGATAGGGTACGTTCCTGCGATCAAGTGCAGCTTATAGTGATGTCAGGTAGAGAGTTGGGAGAGAATGGAAATTAGCGCTTCTCGAATTATTACCTATAGTCCCGCTTACACGCTGGTTCCAACCTACGAATGCTTTAACCGTTGTAGCTACTGTAATTTTCGTGCTGATCCGGGTCAAAGTTCATGGTTGACGCTAACTGAGGCGGATCATCTCTTAAAGCAGCTTCAATCCCAAGGAATTTGTGAAATCCTTATTCTCAGTGGTGAGGTACATCCCTACTCGCACCGTCGTCAAGCTTGGTTCCAGCGGATTTATGATTTATGTGAACTCGCCCTATCGATGGGATTTCTACCCCATACTAATGCTGGACTGTTGCAGTTTGAGGAGATGCGATCGCTAAAGTCGGTGAATGTGTCGATGGGGTTAATGCTGGAACAGATAACACCCCAACTCCAGCAAACCGTTCACCGTCATGCTCCCAGTAAGATACCACAGGTACGGCTACAACAGCTTGTTTGGGCGGGGGAATTACAGATTCCCTTTACCACAGGGCTATTGTTGGGTATTGGTGAGATAAGTGATGATTGGTGGGAAACCTTGGATGCGATCGCCCAGCTACATGATCAGTATGGTCATATTCAAGAAGTGATCTTACAACCTCATAGTCCCGGTGATCAACAACATTGGCAAGCCCCCGCATTTGATCCGCAGCAATTACCCCAAGTCATAGCCAAAGCCCGTCAAATTTTACCCGCTGATATTACCCTGCAAATTCCGCCTAATTTAGTGTCAGATAACCAATGGTTACTCGCTTGTTTAGCCGCAGGGGCGAGAGATTTGGGCGGAATTGGACCCAAAGACGAGGTAAATCCCAATTATCCCCATCCTCAAATTCAGCGACTACGAAATATCCTCGAACCAGCCGGATGGCATCTCCTCTCCCGCTTACCCGTTTATCCGCAGTATAATGATTGGTTGTCCCCACGATTACAACAAGCCGTTTTGAATATAAGATTTAATGACATCCAGCGGGGCAGCGATGTCCTAATTAACAAAGGACAAATGACAAATGACGAATGACGAATTTATGTCTGAACTGGAAACTGCCTTAGAATTTATCCGAAACGTTGAACAGGACAACCCCGATAAATCAGCGTATGAAATTGCCAATATCCTGCGCGGCTATACCCGGAAAAACTATACAAGCCGATTATGGAGTACCGCAACAGGTTATCATCAAGACTATATTCAAGGGGAAGATCAAGGAAAACTAAATGGGGATGTCTTGTTAAGTGGTGAAATGACAGACTTTGGTCACTTTCTCGCCTCCCTGTCTGACCAAATTAATCAACCCGGTGTTCAATGGTCAGATTTAACCCAATGGACAGCGGATCATACAGCATGGGCGGGTGATATTGGTTCAGCAATTATTGTTTATCGAACGCAATATGAAACCCTCGCTGTCAAAAGCTTATCTGAAGCCTTAACTCGCTTTGCTAGAGATTCTGACTATACCGCTGATGTGGCAGCTTGTGTTATCGGATATTTGATTAATTCGGGTCGCTATCAATCGGTTTCTCAAGGAATTGCTGACTATAATTCGACAGCCTATTCCCATCAGGTGAAAAGATTTATTCAGCAGCGTTTTGGCGGAACGTTCCAAGGTAATCAACTCAAAAACCCAGCGGCTGTTGAAGCAAAAATGGCTCAAGTTGTCTTTTTATTCGTGCGCTTATCCAATGCTCCGGATATTGTGGCATCAATGAAGGACTTTTGGCAATCTCCGAACCAATTAAAATTAAGTAATATTGTACAACCGCAACGGACTGATATTCTAGCCGGGACGTTACATTTTCTGGCTCACTTGGTTAAGTTTGGTGGTTGGGAACCCTTGATATTTAAACCCTATCGCGTGCCAAGAACTAAATGGCTGGGTAGTCTTAATCAGGTAACAGTGAACGGAAGCATAAGTAACTAGGTGGACACAATTAAAGTTAGCGGTGGAGATTAGGGAACAGGCAACAGGGAACAGGTAACAGGGAACAGGGAACAGGGAACAGGGAACAGGCAACAGGGAACAGGGAACAGGGAACAGGGAACAGGGAACAGGGAACAGGGAACAGGGAACAGGGAACAGGTAACAGGGAACAGGTAACAGGGAACAGGTAACAGGGAACAGGGAACAGGGAACAGGGAACAGGGAACAGTAAAGAATGTCCTAACCTGTCTTAGTACCGCTATATTGGTGGGGAGGGCGGGTTTTGTTGAGAGGTTATCGGTGGATATTTAAATTGAGTCCCTAAACCCGCCCCTACAAATTATTTTCGTTAACTTTTAAAAATAAAACTCTATAGGTTGCCCACAAAATTGCTAAACTACAGCCATCTTAAAAAAATCCCGAATGGAATGGTAGAAAAATGACATCAATGAAATGTCCTAAGTGTCAAGGAAGCCTAGAACCTGTAGTTTATGCTGATGTTGAAGTAGACCGATGCGCTGATTGTCATGGCATTTGGTTTGATTCTCAAGAAGCCCAAACTCTCAAGACAATCGAGGGTTCGGAAGCAATTGATACGGGTGATCCCAAAATCGGCAGTAAATTTAATGCCATTGAAGATATTAACTGCCCGAAATGCAAAGCAAAAATGACCAAAATGGTTGACCTAAAACAGTCCCATATTTGGTATGAAAAATGCCCAATCTGTTATGGTATCTGGTTTGATGCTGGGGAATTTAAGGATTATAAACAGGAAGATATTCAGGATATCTTCAAAGGCATCTTCACTGGAGAACGACGCTGATCAGTGCTGATCAACATTTCCGGACTGATGGGAGTCATCGGGGTTACCGATATTGGCGAATCATCAAAATAACGACGTTAAGTAGATAGACCAAATAAACATAAAGTAGCTTGGCGGGTTTTGAAGGCTGAATCATCAGGACAGCTAACTGTTGCTCCAACCCGCCTATAAAATTGCTGTAATGCTTTTTTTCGTCTACCTACTTAAAATAGCCTTTACCTTATCTGCATCCGCACTAAACGTCTTCTGACTTGTCAATGCTATTGCTAGGGGAAGCATCATATAGAGCATCAAGCTGGGTACGGGCGTCATCAACTGTCATTGATTTCATCACCAGCAGTGGTTCACTTGTCGGATTCCCGGTATCATCTAACAGTTCGGGATGGGGTACACGAGTGTTGCTAGAACTAGACGTGGCAAATGAAGCCTTTCCCGCAGGTGCGTAATGCCGTTGAGCATCTATACTTAAACTCAGCAAACTGCGAATCAAATTCCCGATCGCCAGAAATGCAATAACGGTAAAGGCAATTACATAAAGTAGGTGTAACATGGCATCATCCTCCAGACTAAACCGTTGATCTGTTAATCGATTATCTTAGGTGGGTCTTTGAAAGTACGTTTTTATCGGTAATCCGTTTAGCTTATCAAACCTCGGCAGAAATTTGATCACTCTTTCGGCTCAATATTGGCATTTTGGGAAATGTCCGACTGGGATTCTCCTGATTTCAATGAGCGCCAGCGCATCCCGACTTGCCAACATTCGTTGACTAACCGATGCCATGGCACTAATGTAGCGGGTTCAATCCCCACTTGACCATCGGTGGCTTGAAATAGCGTTACGGCTGCATTCACTTCCCGTTGGGCGATTTTAACTCGATCCAGTAAATCCGTCTGCTGCTGTCGGCTTAAAAAACTGATCTCCTCGGATTCGAGTAACGAATGCGATCGCGAAAACCAATATCGAAAATCCTCTAAGAGGGGTTGCAGTATTGACTTGAGCAGATCTTGCTCGTGAGGCTGAGACTGAGGCATTACTCTTCAACACTAATTCATCTGTAAATTTATCTTAACGCTAGTTACAATTCTTTACAATACGCAACCGACTAGGCAACCTGCATTGATTAGAGAACGTGAGTATCATGGAATGAAGACAGGGAACCAGGGAAACCTAGGTTATTTGGTTAATTGGAAATCGTTAATTGTTCAGAGCGATGAACCATGAACCATAAACCATGAACCATGAACCGTAATTTAATAGCACAGTCACCCATGTCCAACGTCGAAGCCCCCCAAAAACCCGAAAAAATCCATTTGCCTCGGACCAGTGAATCCGAGAGCCTGAAAAAAATTCGCCATACCGCCTCCCACGTCATGGCGATGGCGGTACAGAAGTTATTTCCGGGGACACAGGTGACGATTGGTCCGTGGATTGAGAATGGCTTTTATTACGACTTCGCCAAGCCCGAACCCTTTACCGAGCAAGACTTAAAAGCCATCAAAAAAGAGATGGTAAAAATCCTCAAGCGTAAACTCCCCCTGATTCGGGAAGAAGTCAGTCGTGAAGAAGCCGAACGCCGGATCAAAGAACTCGGAGAACCCTACAAACTCGAAATCCTCCAGGATTTAGAAGACCCAATCACGATTTACCATCTCGGAGAAGATTGGTGGGACTTGTGCGCCGGTCCTCATGTCGAAACCACAGGCGACATTCATCCCAAAGCGATTGACTTAGAAAGTGTCGCGGGTGCTTACTGGCGCGGCGATGCTAATAAGGCGCAACTTCAGCGCATTTACGGCACCGCCTGGGAGACACCGGAACAACTGGCAGAATATAAGCGGCGCAAACAAGAAGCCCTGAAACGAGATCATCGCAAGCTAGGCAAAGACCTGGGATTATTTATCTTATCTGACCCCGTAGGACCCGGTTTGCCCTTGTGGACGCCCAAAGGCACAATCCTGCGGAGTACCTTAGAAGATTTCCTCAAGCAGGAGCAAATTAAGCGCGGCTATCAGCCTGTCGTCACCCCGCATATTGGTCGCGTGGATTTGTTTAAAACCTCAGGACATTGGCAGAAATATAAAGAAGACTTGTTCCCGATGATGGGAGAGTCAGAAGCCGAAGGCTTTGTCCTCAAAGCCATGAACTGCCCGTTTCATGTGCAAATCTATAAGCATGAACTGCGTTCTTACCGCGATTTGCCCATGCGCCTAGCGGAGTTTGGCACTGTGTATCGGTATGAACAATCCGGAGAACTGGGAGGATTAACCCGAGTTCGCGGCTTTACCCAAGATGATGCTCATCTGTTTGTCACCCCGGAACAACTGGATGATGAGTTCTTGCGGGTGGTTGATTTAACTCTATCCGTGTTTGGCACCCTAGGGCTGGAAAATTTTAAAGCCCGTTTAAGTTTCCGTGACCCCAGCCAAGACAAATATATTGGTTCAGATGAGGCGTGGAATAAGTCAGAAAACGCCATTCGTCGGGCAGTGGAAACCCTGGGAATGGGGCATTTTGAAGGGATTGGCGAAGCCGCGTTTTATGGTCCGAAGCTGGATTTCATGTTCCATGACGCCTTGGATCGCGAGTGGCAATTGGGAACCGTACAGGTGGACTATAACCTGCCAGAGCGATTTAACTTAGAGTATGTGGCAGAAGATGGGACACGCCAGCGCCCGGTGATGATTCACCGTGCGCCTTTTGGTTCATTGGAACGGCTAATTGGGATTTTGATTGAGGAGTACGCCGGAGACTTCCCTTTCTGGTTAGCCCCCCTGCAAGTGCGACTGTTACCCGTGAGTGATGAACAGTTATCCTTTGCCAAGGATGTGGCGCAGAAGATGCGCCTGGTGGGAGTTCGCGTGGAAGTCGATACCAGTGGCGATCGCTTACCGAAGATGATTCGCAATGGCGAGAAGGAAAAAATCCCGGTGATGGCGGTTGTCGGGGCGAAGGAGGTTGAGTCTGATAGTCTCAGTGTCCGAATTCGCGAAGCTGGGAAGCAATCCCAAGACTTAGGGGCGATTCCTGTAGCGCAGGTGTTGGAACGGATGGAGAGGGCGATCGCCAACCGCCAGAATTTTTAGGTGAGGTTGTTATCACCCTCCTTGGTGATTGTAGAGACGTAGCATGCTACGTCTCTACAAGGTTGGGATATCTGGAAAAAATAGATACGGATGCCTAATCATGTTGTCATTGTTTAACCCCATTCATCGATAACGGTTTATAGAGACGACATAAGGCGACTTTTCGCTTTTCCAAAAGTTTAGCCACTCCATCGATAATAATGTTCACCAGATCAGCATCACAGCTCGCTAAAAATTCTTCCGACGTTATTTTTCGTTGAAAGAACTCTTGGCTGCATTGCCACATCTGGCAAATTCCCTCAAATCCAATGTATTGAACAACAAAGCTAGTCAAGGGAGACGTTTTGAAATCGAAGGAAATACGTTGAGCGCGTCCCCCTTCTAATAATTGCCACACTTCCCGTTCTAGAAGCGTTTTAGGGCGATGGGGATTAATCAGCGTGGGAAAATAATCGCTCAAAGGACTCATGGAACTCTGTTCATCGCCAAAGTCTCCCATCATAATGGTTAAGGGGACATCTGACCCTAAACGCAGGGATAAAGCTTCTAAAATAGCATTCGCTACCAATTTACTGTCTAAATAGAGCCGCGCCACTTCTAAATTCCGGCGAGCTTGTTGGACATAATGGATATAAATGCGATCGTCAGGTTCTCCTCGGAACTGTCGAAAAATGAGTTCGGCGTTCAGGAATTTCATAAAAACTGCCATTTTTTGGATGGCAACGCGATAATCTTTAACGGTATAGGACTCTGACTTTTTCAACGTATGATTGGTTTCGGGTAATAACTTCCAGGTATTGGATAAGAAAACAGCCGAACTCGGATGAGCAAATCCACCAACATCCCGGTTTGCCAACCGTACTGAACGCTTCACGGTTTCGAGGAGTTCGGCATTGGTTAAGTTAAGATTAAATCGCTGATTGATAAATTTTAACGACTGATATAATTCTTCGCTAGGACTTAACCCAAAATCGGATTGCGTGCGGAAGGGAATGGTCGCTTCGATACAAGCCACAACCTGCACAATCAGCGCTGGCGTCAAAACAGGCTCTAGTAGTTTAGCGGTAACAATCGCACTTAAAAACTCATTTTGTCCGGTAAAGGGAAATAGTTCCTCTCCTGGCGCAACCTTAAACAGGGTGGCGACTAGCTCAAACATGGCATCACGTTCACCTGGATTATCGGTGCGGACAAAAAACTTACCTCTTTCCTCTTCAATAAAAGGAGCGAGATACGGTGTCAGGTTAAACGGAATACTCCCATCAACTTGCACATAGATAATATCGTGAAATAAAGCCGCCAGAACTTCAATGGCATCCGTCGAGCCACCGACCTCTAAAATATGTTCGATGGAATGAAAATAGCGCCAGGGACCCATCATCGTTTGTACGATGATTTTGGCAAGATTCGCAAGCTGCGATTGGGCAACTTTAACGTCGAGCTGATGGGTTGCCCAGATGAGCTTATCCAAACATTTCTGATGATTGTTATCAAAGTTCATAATGTAAACTTAACTCATTGGGATTTTAAAAGTGCTATTATAACTCTATACAGCTTAAACAGCTATTTACCAGGAAAAGACAGGGAAAGTGGGAGCGTTTTGAGTGTTGATCCTTCGCTTCCCTAGTCGGCAGAGTTTTGAATTAAGTCTCCTATCTCTCTGATTTCCCCATTCAAAGAATTGACGACCTGGGAAGCCAACGGGGTAGGAGTGGTTTTCAAGGGCATCTGAGAATTTGCGGATTTTCGTTGCCATGGCAGGAGACTATAGGCTTTAGTTTCAATTGTGAAGGAGTTTTTGCCTATTTTACCTCAGCCAGATGTTTGATTGGATATGCGCCAATTGGCTGAATCTCTAAAAAGAGAATTTTAAATTGGTTCTGTTGAAGTTTAGAATCCATGAGATTTTCTGGCTTCCTTGGCGGTATAAGATTAGTCATTTTCTTTTACTTCGGCTTAGAGAAATGGTGGGTAAAGGAGTAGGAGAGCAGAGGATAAAGGAAGAGCTTTTATCCAAATTTCCGTATTATTTGATACATTTTGCCGTTTAATTTCTCTTGGCTACCAAGGTTTGTGATTGAGGGAAAATCCTTGATCACAGCACAAAACGTTCAAGTCGGTTGGATACCCATAAGTACCTGGACATCAATTCTGTCTGCGGTATTAATAAATGTTAACAAGGCTCAAATCCTTACTGTTCCCTGTTCCTTCCCCATCTCAACCGTCAACCAACTCTAATGAAAGTCCGACTACTTACCGAAAAGCCAAGCAATCCCAATTCCCAACTTGTCTATTTTTGAGCGATGATCATAGTAGATCAACCTGAATACCACTGATTTAAGCGTTTATAGCGAAGACAGCGCAACTATGAACCTAGCTTATATGAGCCATCGCCCTCCCGTGAATGCATCTCCCTTAACCTCTATCCTTTGGCAAGCCCAGCAGGAACTGTTACCGCCTCGTCAGTTCTATCGTCTCTGCCAACAAGTGCGTCAGCAATCGGGTCAGACACGATTATACTTCCATGTTCCTGATTCAGCGTTCATTGATTTAAACAACGGAATTGGAGTGCGGGAAATTAGACGATTTCTCGACCATTTAGCCGGATATGTGGGGGGGACGGTTCAGGAAGGCGATCGCACAACCTTCTACCTCAAACGAGTCAGGCTGCGGCTACAACACAAGACCCAGACAAAACTTCTGATCAAAAACGCCGGGGATTCTTGCCTGCCTCCCCTATTTGCCCAAGCGATGAAAATTGAAGTAGAAATAGCAGGAGCGGGAATGATTGGTCGGGTAGCTCGTCTCAGGATAAATGGGAAAGATTTTGCCTTTAAAGCCTTTTTTGATCCCGATTTTGTGTGGCAGCATGGACCTTGGGCAGAAATTCCCATCGGGATTCGCTTAAAATATTGTCAGGTGACTAAAGATGTGCCAGAATTTTTGTTTTCTGGTCTAGATTGGGCAGTATGGGAATGGATTTATCCCTATACTCATCCCCAATCCCGAAAACAGGGGATTACATACCAGCAGTTTGCTCAAACCGAAGGACTAACAAAACTGAATCCCTTAAATCGAAATAACTATAATCCACATAATATACGACTTGATCCAGGCGGAATTCAGAAAGCCTATTGGGGAAGGCGATTTCAGGATTTTTTCCGCAGCCTTCTGTTTTATGCGCGGAAAGTTCGCCGAGAAGGATGGAAGTCCCTGACACCATACCTGAAACCGGACAAACTCCGCTATTTAGGCGTGCGGTTAGTTTCAATGCTCATAAGTGGGGGGAGTCCAAGGGCGGTATCGTCGATAATGACATTGGCAGACCGTATTGACGAAGAACACAAATGTAAAACACCATGAATGATGAGAAGTAGAGCCATTGTTTCTTAACATAAATTAGCGATTGACCTGCCCTAAAAGTTAGAGTAAGATTATTTTTTTGATCAAGGAATGGATAATGATTGATCGCTAATCACTATGTTAAGTTAAGTACCTAGACATCAATTCTGTACACGGCATTAAGAAATGTTAAAAAGCTTCAAATCCTGACTGTTCCCTGTTGCCTATTCCCTATTCCCTAATCTCAACCGTTAACTTTAATGAAAGTCCGACTACTTATACCCGACGACAAATCCGGCATCTAGCAAGGACATTCTGTATGCAGCCAGACCAGCTACAGCAAATTAAAGGCTACTACCTTGAGGCTGCTGAAGCGCACCTAAAACTCATCGAGCAGCATTTGCTGCATCTGCGAAGCACGCTCCATGATCCAGACCAAGTGAACGAACTCTGCCACGCGGTTCGTTGTGGTATTGTGGGAGGGGCGAACCTGTTGCCGATTAGTCAGTTTCATACCCAAGGCATTCATCAAACAGGGTTATGCTTGGTCGATTGTGTTCATTTGATTCGACAGCAGGGTTCACTCAAGGTTGACCAAACACTACAAGCTTTGCTAATGCAGGTGTTTTATGCCTTGAAGAAATTAATTAGGGCGATGAACGAACCCTCTGGCTTAACTGATGAGCAGGTAACGCAAATACTCTCAACAACCGAGTCAATGAGGGAGCAACTCAAGGATCACCTCAAGGAGTTATCGCGTCAGCCGTCGTCTGCTAACCTGGACACAGCGTCAGCAGAAGAGACGGAAGTACTTTCTCTTGATGACTTGCAATCCTTGATCGATGAACTCTTACAGGATAGCTAAGTCGGTCGGTCGAAATAAACTTAACCCGATTAAATGGTGTAAATGTCCCTCAACCCCTGACCAATAACATAGTACAAAGGACAAATGACGATCTGATCGCGTTGTGTAATAGATTCGTAAAAGCCCTTCCACGGAAAGATTATCCAGTGCTATGATTGTCGGTTGAAGCCTAAACCATTACCTCTTCATTTGGGAATGCATCTTCATTTTTAAGCGAGCCAAACGCAGCAGACGAGGTGCGATGGAAACAGGAGGCGTGTTAATCTCACTCAGGTTGCATTTTACCTTGTCCGGTTACAACTCTAATCGGTAACCATTCAGAGGCACAAGCCAAACGGCTGAGTGGAAAACTGATGCTGCGATCGCACGATCTACGTAATCCTACGTTTTAACCGTTTTAACCACGAGGCTAAGGTGACACTTTGCCCTGCTGTTTTGAATAGGAATTAGCCACCATGAGTACAGTTTTACTTGTTGAAGACAACGCTAGTCAGATGGATTTGATCGAGAACTACCTGCGCCAAGGGGGTCACACCGTTATTCGAGTGTCTAAGCCCAAAGAGGCGGTAACTCACGCAACCAACAAAAAACCCGATGTGATTATTACAGATGTTGTCATGCCAGGAATGAGTGGTTTTGAGCTGTGTCGAAAACTTAAAGGTCATCCGGCAACAGCTAGCATTCCTATTATAATTTGTTCGTCTAAAAATCAAGAAATTGACCGTCTTTGGGGTATGAAACAAGGAGCTAAAGCTTACTTAACGAAGCCTTTTTCCCCAGAACAACTCAATCGGGCGGTTAAATTGGCAATGGCATAATTGTCGTTTGGCGTAAGACTCCGATGGGTGCATCCCCTGTTCTAGGGAATAGGGAATAGGGAATAGGGAATAGGGAATAGGGAATAGGGAACAGGGAACAGGGAACGGGCAACGGGCAACAGGAATTGAAAAAAATTTAACTCACCTATGTACTTATCAGTAGGCAAACGGGTACGTCAATAAATATAAAGATATTGTAAAATTTAATTAGAGTTATTTTTTTCAAATGCTGATTACCATGTTTAAAAGCAAGTTGCATCGGGTGAAAGTAACCGATGCCTGCCTGCACTATGATGGCTCAATTACCATTGATGAGGAACTCCTAAAAGCGGCAAATATTTTGCCTTACGAAAAAGTACAGGTCGTCAATGTGAATAATGGTTCCCGCTTGGAAACCTACACCATTCCTGGGGAATGGGGAAGTCGCGTCATCTGCTTAAATGGTCCGGCGGCTCGTCTGAATGCTGTTGGAGACAACGTGATTGTAATTGCTTACGCTCAGATGACACCGGAAGAAGCACTTCTACATCATCCCCAAGTCGTCAAAGTGGATGAATCCAACAATCCATTGTAGTTTTTTAACCACACCTGGGTATTATGGGTATTATGACAGATAAAGATTCAGCATCAGTCAAAGTATGGTGCAGTGAAATCACAGCAGCCTATACCTTAGAACAACGAAAACACTGGTACAGTGATGTCGCCAATGTCTATCATCAAGCTCGACCACGCTATCCTAAAACCCTAATTCATCGCGCTGTTGAGTTAGCTCGACTTCCCGCTCAAGCTACCATTCTAGAAATAGGATGTGGTCCAGGAATTGCCACTGTAGAATTTGCTGAATTAGGCTTCTCCATGGTTTGTCTTGAGCCAAGTCTAGCCGCGTGCAAACTCGCTAAAAGCAACTGTTCAGCCTATCCCAATGTGGAAATTATCAATACAACCTTTGAAGAATGGCAGCTAGAACCTGGGCGATTCAACGCTATTCTTGCCGCAACTTCCATGCATTGGGTTTCACCCGAAATTAGGGTGCAAAAATCGGCTGATGCTTTGCAAGACAAAGGATCTATAATTATGTTGTGGAATACACCGCCGCACCCCAATGATGAAATTTGTCACCAATTCGATGAAGTTTATCAAACTCAAGCGCCATCTATTCCCAAATTTGCCAGATATGGATCGATAGAAACCTATCAAGCAAACCTAAAAGAAATTCAACAAGATTTTATCAACTCAGGTTTATTTCAGAATTTTTTGTCAGAACAGTTAGTTTGTCATACGACCCATAGCATTGATGAGTATTTGACACTTTTGAGTACAATATCACCCTACATAAAGTTAGAGTCGCTGCAACGAGCGTCCTTATTTTCAGGTTTGAGAGACGCTTTAGAGAGGATCTGTACAGTAAGGCTCAAAACATCCTATCTTTCTGCCTTGCAAATTGCCCAGGTCAATCACGAGTAATACCAAATCCGCCTTTATTACCCCCTTTTGCCACGGCGATTGAAATCGCTGCTACACAAACATAGGCGAAGCCTTCCCGAAGGGTAGGCCGCCTACGCGGACTAGGTTATAACAGGGGTAGCTAACCGGGATTTACTATAAAACTGTAATAGTTTCAGTTTTTGAGAGCAAGCTCTAACTATTCGCTTAATTTGGGTTAACTACACCCTTGCATAGAGCGACTTCCATTGGGCATAGTCGCTCCACAAAAATTTGTGAGATAAACATTCGCGGTCTTAATTTTGGCTTTGCGTAAATTGGCGTTAACTAAGTTTGTGCTAATTAACGACGCATTACTTAAATCAGCCCCTTTCAAGTTGGCACTATTGAAGTTTGTCCCATTCAAATTCGCGCCATCTAGAGACGCACCACTCAAATCCGCTTCAGCTAAATTGGCATTACTCAGATCCGCACCATCTAATATAGCCTCCTTGAGATTAGCGCCGCTTAAGTCTGCACCATTGAGATCAATCTTACTCAAGTCACAGCCAGCGCAATCTCTCGCTTTGGCTATCTTTGCCTGAACCTCAGCACTGGTTTCTTCGACAGTCACTCCAACACAAGCAGATGTACTAACAAGTAATAGTGGAATAATTAGGTTTAGGGGTTTCATGGCACTTAAGATTTTTTGGGTTCTACCACTTAAAATTTGGTCTGGGTGGGTTGAGTGGCATCTGTAGTTTATTAAATTCTACGTTAGAATAGGGCGTTATACATTTAAACGATGATAATATCGAAACATTTTGAATTGACGTAGGGGTTTGGTCTCCAAACCCTCCAAACCCCTCAATCACGAATTCCCAACCCCGATTTCCCAATCCTGATTTCCCAACCCCCGATTCCCAACCCCCGATTCCCACACCACCGTAAGGATTTAGATAAGGATTTGGAAACCAAATCCCTACAGAATAATTACCATTTTGATGGGTTGTTTGGATGTAATTGATCATTGTCCCAACGCCATGGATTGTCAATTATATATTGCCTCAAAATGTTGAGCGTTTTTTCATTACGGATAATATGCTCATAATAATTCCGTTGCCAAAATCTAGATCCGATTGAATCCCGTTTTTGATTGATTAATTTAGTTGTTTGATATTTGAAATAAGCGATGATTTTACCGAGTTGTGTTTTTTGCATAAAAAATGGATTGGGGGGTTTGGAGACCAAACCCGTACAGGGATTCGGGGGATTGGGTAAATTGGGAGGATTGGGGGGTTTGGAGACCAAACCCTTACAGGAGACCAAACCCGTACAGATGATACCGTGAAAATGATTGGGCATGATAACAGCAGCATCAATTTCTAGGTTTTCAAAATGATAGGGAAGATAGTTCCAAACCTGATCAGTGATTTCGCCATATTCATTAAGTTGTACTCTTTGATTCGTGATAGTACCAAGTAAACATTCACGGTTTTGAACACAGATGGTCACAAAATAAGCTCCCGCCTGATTATAATCATTATGATTTTAGGCGAATTGAACGTCGATGATGAATTTGAGGATTATAGTGTTTAACCATTTCCTTTTCCCTTACCGACCCACCAATTTATCCCGCAGATGCTTAATTTTATCGCGATACTGGGCAGCTTGCTCAAATTCCAGATTCTTCGCCGCCTCTTTCATCTGGGTTTCCAATTGACTAATCACTTCAGGAATCTGTTCTAAGGGTAAATCCTCGGCTTGCTCAGAAACCTTTACCAACTGTTGATGATTCAACCGCCGCGACACATCTAAAAATGCCAAAATCGCATTACTCGATTTTTTGACAATCGGTTGCGGGGTAATCCCATGCATCCGGTTATATGCCAATTGAATTCCTCGGCGTCGTTCGGTCTCATCAATGGCTTTTGCCATGCTATCGGTGAGATTATCCGCATAAAGAATGGCTTGTCCCCGAACATGACGCGCCGCCCGACCAATGGTTTGAATCAGAGAACGTTCTGCCCGAAGAAATCCTTCTTTATCGGCATCTAAAATAGCCACCAGAGACACTTCCGGTAAATCTAATCCCTCGCGCAACAAATTCACGCCAATAAGTACATCAAAATCACCCTCCCGCAATGCCTGCAAGATTTCAATTCGCTCAATTGAATTAATTTCCGAATGTAAGTAGCGCACACGAATGCCGCGTTCCTGTAGATATTCGGTTAAATCTTCCGCCATGCGCTTGGTTAAGGTTGTCACCAGTACCCGTTCTTTTTTGGATGCCCGTTCCTGAATTTCAGCCAATAAATCATCCACTTGACCTTCAGTTGGACGGACAAAAATTTCTGGGTCAACAACCCCGGTGGGACGAATCACTTGTTCCACCACTTGGTCTTGGGACTGTTCAATTTCCCAATCTCCAGGAGTCGCGGAAACAAAGATACATTGGTTGACTTTTGTCCAAAATTCGTCTGCCTTCAGGGGACGATTATCTGCTGCACTGGGTAAGCGAAAGCCATGGTCAATTAATACCCGCTTCCGGGCTTGGTCGCCGTTGTACATTCCCCGAATTTGGGGTACAGTGACGTGAGATTCATCTACGACTAATAACCAATCCTTGGGGAAATAATCAATTAGACATTCTGGGGGTTCTCCCGCCCTGCGTCCAGCAAGGTGACGGGAATAGTTTTCTACACCATTACAATATCCGACTTCGCGCAAGAGTTCTAGATCATAGCGGGTGCGTTGGTCTAATCGTTGGGCTTCGAGTAATTTGCCAGCCTGTTGTAATGTGGTGATTTGTTCTTGGAGTTCCGTTTCGATGGCGTCACAGGCTTCTTCTAATCGTTCATCGGGGGTAACAAAGTGACGGGCGGGGTAGATGTTGAGGGCGTTAAGACTTTGGATAATTCCACCAGTTACCGGGTCAACATAACGGATAGCATCAATCTCATCGCCAAAGAATTCGACGCGAATAATTCGGTCTTCGTAAGCCGGACCAATTTCTAAGACATCCCCCTTGACGCGGAATCGTCCCCGCCCCATTTCGATGTCATTGCGGGAATATTGGACGGAGGCTAAATCCCGCAGGAGTTGACGCTGGTCTAATTCTGTACCCACTCGCAGGGGAATCGCGGCTTTCAGGTATTCGGAGGGGATACCCAAGCCATAGATACAGCTAATCGAGGCTACCACAATCACATCTCGCCGTTCAAAGAGCGATCGCGTGGCGGAGTGGCGCAGCATATCGATTTCATCGTTAATCGCGGCGCTTTTCTCAATATAGGTATCACTGACAGGAATATAGGCTTCCGGTTGGTAGTAGTCGTAGTAGGAGACAAAATACTCCACCGCATTCTGGGGAAAGAACTCCCGCAACTCGTTACAGAGTTGGGCGGCTAAGGTTTTATTGTGCGCCAGTACCAGAGTGGGTTTGCCCATCTGTTCGATGACTTTGGCGACGGTGTAGGTTTTACCTGTTCCCGTGGCGCCGAGGAGAGTTTGGAAACGATTTTTCGTTTGCAGAGAGGTTGTCAGGCGGTCAATGGCTTGGGGTTGGTCGCCCGTGGCTTTAAAGGGGGCTTGCAGATCAAAGGGTATCATTTGTCAGGGAACGGAGAACAGGGAACAGGGAACAGGAAATTCATGATTCATAATGCCTGCTTTGGTTTAAGGTAATAAAGAATCATGAGTAATTATTACAATGAACCGACTACAAAAAGCAATTACAATTTTTGGCATAACTGCCACCGTGAATGTCTGGGGTATCCTTCCCTCTATCAACCAAAACGGGACATTATTTAGTATAGCGACTGCTCAGGCGGAACGAACTGTGGAAGAGGAAATGCTGGTTCGGTCTACAGCTAGGGAGGTTCAAGTCCCGCTATCAGAATCACCCCATCAACTGACCCTACTTTTCACGGGATCTGGAAAACCTCTCTCCTTGCCGGAGAGAGGCTTTGAATTCCGCCGGGAAGGGGGCTGGGGGGTTAGGTTTGATGTTGATTTTTCCAGATGGCATGAAACGTCAGATCAACTTACCCAGTCGAACCCGGCGTCGGGAATGAGTCGTCCCTTGACGGATGAACTGGATGTCAGTCTTTTAGCTAAAACGGTTGCTAATTTTATTCAAGCCGAACGCTATCAAACTGAATCCGAAATGCAATTCAGTTTTGAGGCACAGGGTTTTACAGGTCAATTTTCGGTGTTGGTTAAAACAATTGCCCAATCTCCCCAACAGTTTCGCACTGAAATTTCCACGCCGGAGTCAGGCGGATTTGCCCAACCGACGTATAGTCTGGTTTCTGATGGTCAGCAGGTATGGATTTACAACCCTGAATTAAACCAATATGCGGTTAGGGATTATGAAGATTTTGACCAGGGAAATGATAGCTTTTTGATTGGCTTTTCTTCGATGTTGTTTCTAGAGATGTCTGCCCAGTTTAGGCAAGCCTTTGCTGACGGGCTAGTTGACCCCGACAATGTTATTGAACTGCTGGAATCTTTTTTTCAAGTTGAAGATGTTCCTTTAGAAGGAGGTCGGCGAAATTTACAGGGACAAGATTACTATGCCTATAACTATAAGGATAGCCAAGCTGGATTTACGTTCACCGTTCTGGTGGAACCGAATACAGCAGCCGTGAATCAGCTCCAAATCAGTGGGAAAGCGGACGGAATGGATATCAAGATGACCGAACAAATTATTCGCCGTGTACCATCTCCTGTGATTGCGGCTGATACTTTTACCTTTTCACCGCCCGTTGGGGCAACTCAGGTTGAGTCTATGGAAATTGACATTTTTTAAGCAATAGCTGAAGATTAATAACAGCTTGAATTTGACTTATTTGATTGAATCTGTAGTCGATTGCAACTTAACCAGAAATGAACTTGATTAATAAACCCCTGAGAATTATCGCGATCACGCTTTTTTCGACGCTACTAATGTTCGTGTACGGCTGTCAGCAAACCAACACGGTGACGGAGGAACCTGTAACCGAAACCCAAGCAGAAGTCGCGGAACAACAAGCTAGCACCGCCACAGCCGTAATTAACAGCACAACCGATCCCTCAGAAGTTTTGGGAGAGGCTGAGTTTACGACAACGGCGGACGGTATGTTGATTGAAGTGACAATGACAAATGCGCCATCGGGAGAACGTGCTTTCCACATCCATGAATCGGGTAGTTGTGCGGAGCAAGGGAATGCGGCTGGCGGTCATTTTAATCCAGATGATGTCAAACATGGATTAATTACTGAAGATGGGTTTGAGAATGCTCATGCAGGAGATTTAGGCAATATTACGATTGCTGAAGACGGTACTGGCACAAAAAGTATGACGGTTGAGCGACTCACGTTTACTGAAGGGAAATATGCGATTGGGAATCGGGCGGTGATTCTTCATGAAAAGCCAGATGATTTTGGTCAACCTACGGGTAATGCTGGTGGACGAGTTGGCTGTGGAATTATTGAAGTGACTGGTTCGTAGGAGTCGGACAAAATAAAATTGGGTTAGGGGAAGCTGGGGGAGCAATGGTGTCAACTTCAGGGCGAGATCCCCGACTTCTTTAAGAAGTCGGGGATCTGAATATGATACCCCTACCTACCGCAAATATGAAGATTCGATAAAGTACCCAATTCTTAGATTTATCTTTACCTCCTCTTAAGCCCCAGTCAGATAAAATACAGTTGTCTTGACTAACCTAGATTTTTTCCTATCAGGTTAGATCTAGAATTAAAGGGGGCGAGTCAAGAGTCTTGTTCAATAAAATTATCAATATTTTTTGTCAATCCTTAATTGAATTCCTCCCAACCAGTGAGGTGATGTGAAAAACATTAACCGAGCTTAATTATTGCTTGTAATTGCCGTATTTTTCAGCAAAAAAAATAATTGATTATGGCTAACGTATTTATTAATGAAATTCACTATGACAACACCGGAACCGATGTCGGTGAAGCGATTGAACTAGCGGGTTTGGCAGGAATTGACCTGACAGACTGGAGTATCGTTTTATATAACGGTGCGAATGGATTGGTTTACACGACAACCTCTCTCACTGGCGTCATTCCTGACCAAGATAATGGCTTTGGTACGGTTACATTCAACTATCCGACGAATGGGATTCAAAATGGTAGCCCAGATGGTATAGCTTTGGTGGATAATAATGGTAGCGTTGTCCAGTTTCTTAGCTATGAAGGTAGTTTTACGGCTGTAGACGGAGTAGCAGCGGGAATGACCAGTATTGATAGTGGTGTTTCTCAGGGAAGTAGTACCCCGATTGGTGCGTCTTTACAACTGACCGGAACGGGGACAACCTATACTGATTTTTCCTGGATGGAAACAACCAGTGATACGTTTGATGGGATTAATCAAGGACAAAGCTTTGGTAATCATAGTACGCCCACCACGCCACTGATTAACGAGTTTGTCTTTAATCACACCGGATCAGATACCAACGAATATGTAGAAATTGTCGCTGACGCCAATAGCGACTATAGTAATTATTCCCTACTGCAAATTGAAGGCGATCGCGGATCAACTCTGGGTAAGATTACCACGGTTAACTCCCTAGGCACAACAGACGCCAATGGCTTGTGGACAACGGGGTTTGTTAATAGCAGGTTTCAAAATGGTACACAGACACTATTGTTAGTCGAGAACTTTACTGGGAGTTCCGGGGATGACTTGGATACCGATGATGATGGTGTTTTGGATTTAACCCCTTGGACGACGATTGCTGATAGTATTGGCGTGAGTGATGGTGACAGTGGCGATCGCACGTACTCGGCTGTTGTCTTAACTCCAGGCTATGATGGGATTTCGTTTACTCCTGGCGGCGCATCTCGTTTTGTTAATAGTACGGATGAGTCGGTAACCGATTGGGTTCGCAATGACTTTGATGGTTCCGGAATTCCCGGTTTCAGTGGAAGTCCGGTTGTGGGTGAAGCCTTGAACACGCCGGGTACAGTGAATCAACGGGTTACCGAAGAACCACCGACTATTATCCCCATTTACGATATCCAAGGTATAGGTCACATTTCGCCCTTTGAGGGTGAATCGGTAATCACCAACGGTATCGTTACAGCCATTGATCGGAATGGATTTTACCTGCAAGACGCCACCGGGGATGGTAATAATTTAACCGCTGATGGTATTTTTGTCTTCACCCAGTCTCAACCCACTGTCAGTCTTGGTGATGAGTTGCGCGTGGAAGGGACAGTTAGTGAATTTATCCCTGGTGGCGCCGATACGGGGAATCTTTCCATTACTCAAATCAGCGGTAATCCAACAATTACCACCTTGTCCACAGGGAATGCTTTACCAACAGCCGTTATCCTGGGAACAGATGGTCGCATTCCCCCGAATCAAATTATCGATAATGATAACTTTAGCATCTTTGATCCGGCTGAAGATGGCATAGACTTCTATGAAACGTTAGAAGGAATGCGAGTCACTGTTCAAGATGCGTTAGCCGTTAGTCCGATTAACCGATTTGGGGAAATTTTCACCGTCGCCGATAATGGCGTGAATGCGACAGGATTAAGTAACCGAGGGACGATTAATATTAGTCCCGATGACTTCAATCCCGAACGGATTCAGATTCAGGTTGATGATGATATCTTACCGGGGTTTTCGCCATCGGTAAAGGTCGGCGATAAACTGGGTGATGTTACGGGTGTAGTGGGTTACAGTTTCGGCAACTTTGAAGTGAAGGCGACCGAGGCGTTTACTCCGACTTCTTCAGAGTTACAACCGGAAGTCACTAACTTGATCGGGACGGAGAATCAACTCACTGTGGCTAGCTTCAATGTAGAAAATCTCGACCCCAATGATGAGGATGGGGATGAGGATATCGCCGAAGGGAAATTTGATGCGATCGCGAATCAAATTGTTAACAATCTGAACACACCAGATATCATCGCCCTCCAGGAAATTCAAGATAATACCGGATCGACGAATGATGGTACAGTTGACGCTAGCCAAACCTATCAAACCTTAATTGATACGATTATCACTGCTGGTGGTGCGGAGTATGAATTCTTTGATAGTCCCCCAGTGAATAATCAAGATGGCGGTCAACCAGGTGGTAATATTCGGGTCGGTTATCTTTATAACCCTGACCGCGTAGACCTGATTCCCAACTCCGGTGAACGCATTGGTGTGGGAGATCCGGGATTTGAGGATAGCCGGAAATCTCTGGCGGCTGAGTTCCTATTTAAGGGGGAAAAGGTTACCCTGATCAATAACCATTTTGCCTCAAAAGGTGGCAGTACGCCTCTATTTGGGCAAGTGCAACCGCCCGTGAATGGGAGTGTAGATCAACGGGAAGCCCAAGCCCAAACAGTTAACGATTATGTGGAGACTATCTTGGCGAATGACCCCGATGCTAATGTGGTGGTACTGGGGGATTTAAATGAATTTGAGTTCTTATCGCCCCTAGATATCCTCAAGGGAGAGAGTCTGACCAACTTAACTAAAACGCTACCGGAAAATGAGCGTTATTCTTTTATCTTCCGGGGAAATTCCCAGTCATTGGATCATATTTTGATCAGCGATAATTTAAGCGCCAATGCGGAATTTGATGCGGTGCATACGAATAGCGAATTTAACGACTCAGCCAGTGATCATGACCCCTTAATGTCTCGCTTGAGTTTAGGGGGTGATCCAAATGTTTTCTGGGGAACCTCTGAGTCGGAAGCATTGGTGGGGACTAACGCTAACGAAACCCTTTATGGTCGAATGGGAGATGATACGGTTGCAGGGGGTTTAGGCGATGACCTGATTTTCGGTGGTGAGGGGAGTGATGTACTGCGAGGGGATTTGAATCAGCGTTCTCCGCAAAGCGTTGGCGGCGATGATGTCATCTATGGGGGGGCTGGTGATGATCGCATTGGCGGGAAAGCCGGGAATGATACCCTGTATGGGGAAGACGGCGATGACCAAATGTGGGGCGATGCGGGTGATGATATCCTGCGCGGTGGTTTAGGAAATGATCGGTTAGTGGGGGATAACTTCTCAGGCGATCGCGGTCGTGATATCTTTGTTTTGGCAGTGGGTGAAGGAACGGATACAATTGTCGATTTTCGCATCGAGGAAGATGGGATTGGATTGGCAGAAGGTTTGATGTTTAGTCAGTTGAATATTAGCCAATCTGGTAATGATTCCTTGATTCAGGTTAATGATCAAACCTTGGCGATTTTGAATGGGGTGAATGCTGATAGTTTAACGTCAGCCGTTTTTACGGGGATTTAAACAGAACTGGATGATTGGGCGAGATCCCCGGTGTCTTCAAGACATCGGGGATTTGAATCGGCTGTGAGGAGACGCGATCGCCGCTATAATATTAGCAGTGTTGTTCCCTGTAAAAAAACTACTTGATACAATTACTTTAGTTCTAATGGACTAGAAAACGTTCCTGGAAAGAGGAAACGGTTCACCCAAACTTCAGACAGGTTTAACGCTGACGCCTGTATCTAAAGGGAGTGGTTGGACAGATATATCTATTAACCCTGATAAACCCTTAGTCGTTAAACCATAAGACAAGAAAGGTTGAGATAATTATTGTTGAGACTAAACCTCTATACAGATGGAAACTATCCTTTTAGCGCGAATCACGCTTGATCCAAATATTTGCCACGGTAAACCTTGCATACGAGGACTACGTTACCCGGTTGAATTCATCCTGGAATTGCTCAGTGCTGGTATGAGTATCGATGAGATTTTAGCCGACTACGATGATTTGGAACCGGATGATATTCTAGCCGCTTTGCAATTTGCCACGCGATTGACTCAGGTGAAAAGCATTTACCTGTCATCAAGAACCCTTGACTTGTAATCCTAATCAGGATAATGATAACTGAACCCTAATCAACCCAGAGAAAGTAGATAGGCAACTTACTAATGAAAACCACAGATATTGAACAAGCGGTCTTAAATCGCTTGCGTATACTACCCATTGAGAAGCAGCAAGAAGTCCTAGATTTTGTGGAATTTATTGGGCAAAAACTGGGAAAGCAAACACCTGATTCTAGTTCATCGGTTAAACTCCAACAAGAACACCCATCTCTGAGTGAAATCGCACAACTCCCTATTGCCGAACGCCATCAAATTCTAGCTTCCTTTATTCCCGCTACAGCCGATGATTTCTTAAATGATCCAGATTTAACAGAGTTTTCCGTTCTAGATGGGGAAGATTGGGAAAACGAATATGACTAATCCTAAAAGAGGCGAGATTTGGTTAGTGCAACTTGACCCAACTAGATGATATAATCAGGAAATTAGTAATAGTAAGGATTATCGGGTTCAGGGACTTTTTCCACCTCACTCGCGTCAATCACCAATTGCCGTTTATCTTGTAAGGTTTCCGTAATCATTTTCCCTTTTACTTGTATCCAGGTATCCGGTTTATACGCCTGACGATTTCCCGGAAGTTTCACGGGTAAACTGACTGGATAAGCATCCGCTGCACAGCAGGTAATCACAAAGCGAGTTACTAATAAATAGTTCGAGGATAGGTCTTGGGGATAAACGACAAACCCTTTAACATTAACCGCTTGACCCGCATATTCATCAGGTTCCGGATAAACACTTAAGGTGCGAATCCATTCAATCAGCGATCGCGCTTCGGGTTTGCTGAGGCTGCGGAAGGATTGAGGCTGGGTGCGGGTGGCGGTTAAGGATTCCATGACACCGCGTTGAATCGCTGTCTGGCTGGTAAAGACTTTGGGTTCGACTAATAACCCTAGAATCGCCGTGGCTAGCAGTAACCCTGTACTCCAACCCGGTGGAAACCAGCTAATATGTTCCATCATCGGCATTGTTTTGGGATTTCGGGGTGGTAATTGACCGATGACTTGAATGGCTTTTAACACCGCCAGCACTAGCAAAAGTATCCCGGTTCCTAGCACTAAGCCAAAGTAATTCGGGTGAATGAGTAACTGTAATTCGCCACTGACCCAGTATTGAATCAACAAAATACCCCAGATGCCTAGGGTGATAATATCAAGGAGGGGGAGTAAAAGACGTTGTTTTTTAATCATTGGTCATTTGTCAAATAATTCTCTCGTTCAGAATTGAGTCAGGGCGGGTTTTGAACAAACATTATTATTAATGGCGAAACGCTAGTCCCTAAACCCGCCCCTACACACCCGGTTATACTAGCGAATCGAAGGGGCGTCTCTACTAGCTTAAATGTAAGTTAACCATTAAGGTGAGCAAAAAGGTTAATTGGGCGGCGAGGGCAAATAAATAAAGAATTGTCCTAGCTTTAAAGACGGAGAACATTAAACCAATCGCCTTGATGTCGATCATTGGACCAAAGACCAAAAAGGCTAATAATGAACCACTGGTAAAGGTAGAAGCAAAGGCGAGGGCGAAGAAGGAGTCAACCGTTGAACAGATAGAAACAACGGCGGCTAATAGCATCATCGCCAGAATTGAGGTGACAGGACCCGAACCCAAACTGAGGATAATTTCACGGGGAACGGCGACTTGAATCGTAGCCGCGATCGCACTCCCAATAATTAACACTGCGCCTAACTCCCGTAACTCTTGCACGGTATTATCTAAGAACAAACGCCAGCGATCGGACCACGGTTTCCGGGCGGGGGTAGCCGCGAGTGAGGCTTGCAGAACTGTCGCATCCATCCGCACAGGAGTTCCCGGTTGACCCAGTAAAAATGTTCCCGATTGCAGCAGGGCGGGTTGGGGTTCCTTTTGCGGAGGTGGTTTCACCTGGCATTCTCTGGGAAGTACCATGGAACGGGTGACAGTCTGTTGCAACAAAGGGCGCACGTCTTTCTGAACACTGAAGACGCAACCGATAACTATAGCAATACCCAGGGAAAACAAGACTCGTAGGACGACAATTTCTGGTTGATCTCGAAACGCGACCCAGGTTGACCAAATTACAATCGGGTTAATCGTGGGGGCGGCTAGCAGAAACCCGATTGACACCGATAGGGGGGCGCCTTGTAGCAGCAACCGCCGGGACACGGGTACATTCCCACATTCACACACCGGGAAGAAAAATCCCGCACAACTTCCCACAACCGCACCGAGGAAGGGGTTCTTCGGTAAAGACGCAATCAGTCGTCCCTCATCGACGAACAACAGCAGCAAGCCGGAAAATAAGACGCCAATGAGTAAAAATGGCATGGCTTCGACCAGCAAACTCAAAAAAAGGGTAAAGGCGTTGTTTAACTGACTCATGCGTTTCGCGATCGAGGGTGTTTTTACACGTAAGCGCTATTGTATCAGATAGTTTCCAGGGAGGGAGGGAAATGGGGATCAAGGGATAATAAGTACCATTCACGGTGCAATAAATCAAATCAGGATTTACACGAATTTATGATTTAACCACTATCTTTAGGGAACTGTTGATGAATCATTGGTGTCAACTTAAGCTCAAATATCTGTAATACCTTGAGACGGAACCCTCCTCTTATAGACCCCTCCCTAACCCTCTCCTTATCCTTACTTTTCACCGGATCTGGAAAACCTCTCTCCAAACCTCTCTCCTGCTCTTGATAAGGCTTTGAATTCTCCCCCTTCCCTGCAAAAAAAAGCGAAGCATCCGTTGGCTTCCCCCTTTTGAAGGGGGATGGGAGGGGGATCAAAAAAGGGGAGAACTAGAGGGGTGGGAAGGGGGCTGAGGGGTTAATATTAAGCCAATGATATCTATTAGGACATTTCCAGAATGACAACCAACCCCTTAGACTCAGCAAAAGCTCGTCTAATTGCGTTTTATCTGCCACAGTTTCATCCCATCCCTGAAAATGATCAAGCCTGGGGAAAAGGGTTTACCGAATGGACAAATGTTGCCAAAGCCAAGCCATTATTCCCCGGACACAACCAACCTAAAATTCCGGCTGATTTAGGCTTTTACGACTTACGTTTACCCGAAGCCCGACAAGCGCAAGCGGATCTGGCAAGGGCGTATGGAATTGAAGGGTTTTGTTATTGGCATTATTGGTTTGCGGGTAAGCGGGTTTTAGAACGACCGTTTAATGAAGTATTAAAATCAGGTGAGCCGAATTTTCCGTTTTGTTTAGCTTGGGCAAATCAAACTTGGACGGGGATTTGGCATGGTTGTCCGGATCGGGTTTTAATTGAGCAAACGTATCCTGGTTTGGCAGATTATACGACTCATTTTTATACCCTCTTGGATGCGTTTACTGATTCCCGTTATATCACGGTTGAGGGTAAACCTCTATTTTTGGTTTATAATCCGGAGGAGTTGCCAGACCCGAAACAATTTACGGACTGTTGGAGAGATTTAGCGATTAAATCGGGGTTAAAGGGACTTTATTTAATTGGAGTTGCCCGACATGAATACTGGTTTCCTGAATCTAATGGGTTTGATGCGTCTATTATTATTAATCCCGATTATGTTTTTACGCAGGATTCAGCCCGGATTTTCCCAGGGAAGCGGAGTTTAACTAAAGTTAAGCAAAGGTTTAGCACGTTTTCATCGCGGAGGTTCTACCAAAAATACAAACAGTTTTCGGATTATCCGCTACTTTACTCTTATGAAAAAGCGATTAAGTGTGCTTTTAAAGGCAGTCACCCGTATTTTGTCACTTATCCCTGTATCTTTCCGAATTGGGATAACACACCGAGAACAGGTATCTATGGGTTGGTGTTTCTGAAATCAACGCCGAATTTATTTAGAGTTCATCTGCAAGAGGCGATTGAAACGGTATCGGAACGGGAATCTGAAAAACGGCTAATTTTTATCCGTTCGTGGAATGAATGGGCGGAAGGGAATTATTTGGAACCTGATCTGAAATTTGGCAAGGCATTTTTAGAGGTTATTCGCGATGAAATTTATAGTTGAAAATTAAAATTATAATTGGCGATTTAAATCGCTGCTACACAAACATAGGCGAAGCCTTCCCGAAGGGTAGTCCGCCTGCGCGGACTGGATTAGAAAGGGGATAGTAAACCGATGATTTGCTATGATTGTTGTGTTCACTATATTGTATTAGGGAAAATAACCTTTAGAAAAAATGTCATACAGTGATTTTACCTTAGAAGACCTAGAGAACAACTTTAATCTGATTATTCAAGAACGAGTTGAACTCTTTGACGCAGTAGAACCTGTTCTGCCTAGTCCTCTATTGAGTGAAACCTTAGAGGAAAATATTCCTCTGGCATTAGAGATTAATACGGAAAAAGCGCGTTCTGAGATGATTGTTACTCCTATCCTCATCGAAGTTCGCCGAAAATGCAACCGCCAAATTAGCCTATTCTCGGGAGCTGACTTTAACATTGATAAAGACAGAGGACTGAACGGTCGATGTGATTTTATTCTCAGTCATTCGCCCAAACAGTTGGAAGTGACAGCACCAGTTGTCACACTGGTGGAAGCTAAGAATGATAATATTAAATCAGGAATTCCTCACTGTATTGCCGAGATGGTCGCAGCTCAGATTTTTAACGAACACAAAAATAATGAAATTGGTTGTATTTATGGAGTTATTACAACCGGAAGTATTTGGAAATTTATTAAATTAGTCAAAATGACAGTTTCTATTGAGCGCGGGGAACATTATCTGAATAATTTGGACTTGATTTTGGGGATTTTCTCACAAATTATCCAGACAACTCGTCCTCTATCTCTGCCCTTAGAACTCTAAGGTGTGCGATCGCTTGACTTGTGTAGCTATTTTGTATCATTATGTATGAACGATAGGTAGGGTCAGGGCGGGTTTATTCACGTCTAGGTCTCTTGCAGCAGATAATGGTAAAACCCGCCCCTACAAACTTAACTCCTGCTGTGTCTATCACTGTTATCGATTCAGTGCAAATTGAACAGGCTGATGCGTTGACCCGCTATTGGGCTTGGCAAGCGCCAACTGTTATTATTTCAGATGGTGCTTATGGATTAGGACTTTTCCCAGGTGATCCGCCAAAACCAGCAAATTTAGCTGAGCGGATTAATTCGTTTCTGTTCCCGGAATTCCTTTGATGGTAATGTAATGGTACTGGTGTGGCACACCAAGTTTGATAGATTAACCTTACGCCGGAAAACTGTAGGGGCGCACGGCGTGCGCCCGATTTAATGGTTAAATAGATTTCACTATTTTAGCTGTGTTATGCCAGTAAGCGTAGCATTTTTTTGGGGTAAACTAACGCCATCGTTAGCTTGAACTGAACTAAATATTTGTCGTAGCGAGGCAAACGTTGATGGCGCTAAAGCGCAACTACGAACGTCTAAACAATTGCTGGTCACACCCAATCCCGCTTACGCAAAAGTTCAACCGACTTGAGAGTTTTGTGCTGTCCCTGACAGGCTTCAGGGCAAAAAGGGGGTTACTTCAGTTTGGCACGTTGCTCATCTTTCAGGGGACTGATGCAAATCTACGTCTGATAGCGCAATAATCAAAGATGGCGAAATGGGGAATAACTGCTGTGCAACCGACAAAGCGATGCGAACAAATTGAACAAATCGTAGTTACTGCTGAGCAGATGCGCGAGATTGAAGGGCGTATCTTTGAGGCGGGAATGCCTGTCGCGGCGTTGATGGAAAAGGTGGCGGGGTTGATTACGAGGCGGATTCAAACCCTTTATCCTTATCCGCAAACGCGGCGTGTGGGTGTGTTAGTGGGTCCGGGACATAATGGTGGTGATGCTTTGGTGGTGGCGCGGGAGTTACAGTGTCAGGGTTATGAGGTGCTGATTTATCGTCCGATTAATAAGCTTAAGGAATTAACCTCCCAACATGCTGAGTATGCGGAAAGTTTGGGGATTCCTGTTTATGAGCAGATTCAGCCGTTGCTGGATTGTGATTTAATTATTGATGGATTGTTTGGCTTTGGGCAAACGCGATCGCTCGAAGGAAATCTGGCGGATATGGTTAAGCAGTTGAATCAACTCTCCCAACCTATCCTCAGTATCGATTTACCTTCTGGAATTCATACGGATACCGGGGAAGTCTTGGGTACGGCAATTCGGGCAAGTCGCACGTTCTGTTTGGGGTTATGGAAGCAGGCATTTTTACAAGACCAAGGATTGGATTATCTGGGTGAGGCGGAGTTAGTTGATTTCGGTATCCCCTTGGCGGATATTTGGGCAGTTTTGGGTCAATCACCGGGACTTATGCGGGTGACATCCTCTATGGTGCGGGATTGTCTACCGCTAAAACGTCCAGCCGCTACTTATAAGTATAAGGAAGGGCATCTACTGCTGATTTGTGGCTCAACCCAATATTCTGGCGGTGCCATTTTAACCGCACTGGGGGCGCGGGCGTCTGGGGTGGGAATGCTGTCTGTGGCGGTTCCCGAATCCCTGAAACCGTTATTAGTCAGTCATGTCCCAGAATCGCTGGTGATTGGGTGTCCGGAAACCCCCAGTGGCGCGATCGCACAACTTCCTGATTCTGTAAACTTAAGTAAATTTAGTGCGATCGCCTGTGGTCCGGGTTTGACGCTGGATGGGAAGTCTTTGGTTCAAGGATTAATGGGGGTGGAATGTCCCCTGATTTTAGACGCCGATGGCTTAAATAGTTTGGCGGAACTAAAAACGATTCCTACGTTAATCCGGCGTCAGGGGGCGACGGTGTTAACGCCTCATGTGGGTGAATTTAAGCGGTTATTTCCCGATTCGGCGGAGTTGCTTCCCGATCGCGTGAGTGCGGTACAAAAGGCGTCTCAGTTGAGTCGATCCGTGATTTTATTAAAAGGTGCCAGAAGTGCGATCGCTCATTCCCAGGGATCGGTTTGGCTGGTGCCAGAAAGTACACCCGCCCTAGCCCGTGGTGGGAGTGGAGACGTGCTTACAGGGCTGATTGGCGGTTTAGTCGCACAGCCAGCTACAGCCAAATTTCCCTTAGACGCCACTGTTGCGGCGGCGGCTTGGTGGCACGCCCAAGCTGGGATTTTAGCCGCACAGGAACGCACCGAGTTGGGCGTGGATGCTTTTACCTTGTCAGAGTATCTCATCCCCGTATTTCAAGGGGGTGTAGAGACGTAGCATGCTACGTCTCTACACTATCCTGTTCCCTGTTCCCTGTTCCCTGTTCCCTGTTCCCTGTTCCCTGTATAGCAGATATAAGAGATTCAAATAGAAAGACTGTGGCAGGATAACACTCCAGATTGTGTGAACTTTTAATAAAGTCTATAGCCGCTAGACGAAATTCTCTACTCCAGAAGTGTTTACAGCATTAGCTTTCCGGAAGGTTCACCCATTTATCGGTCTTCCCTTGCCATAGCTGTGGGTCTAAAACCAAGGTAAGCCATTGTTGATCCTGAGTATTTGTCACTCGATCATTAGGTTGGTCTTGAACACTTGCCTTGACAAATAGTCTCCGCACGGCTAATATTCTGGACTTTGTTGAACAACCAACAATCATCAAATCCGGGGATTTCTGATTTGTCAAGTATTTGGCTGTCTGGCAACCGAACGATGAATGACTGAACCCTCCGTCCTTAAATCCCTAATTGTGTGTTTCCCATGACTAATGAACTACTGCAACAGGTTCGGATTTTAGATCCGGTGTCCGGAACCGACCAACTCGCTGATGTGCTAATTACAGACGGCATCATCAAGGCTGTTGCACCGAAAATTACGGAGTGGTCAAGCGATACTGTGGTGCGGGATTGCCAAGGTCTAATTTTAGGGACTGGCTTAGTTGATCTTTACAGTCATTCGGGGGAACCCGGATATGAGGAACGAGAAACATGGACATCACTTCTCACGGCGGCGGCGGCGGGAGGCTTTACCCGATTAGCGATTTTGCCGGATACCGTACCACCGTTAGATAATCCTTCTGGACTTGCCCGTGTGCGCCAGCAGGAACGTTCCCATCCCAGCCAATCTTCTCCTCACCTATATTACTGGGGTGCGATAACCCAGGGCGTAGAAGGACAACAGATGACGGAACTGGCTGAATTAGCCGCCGCAGGCGTCGTGGGTTTTGCCGATGGGCATCCTTTATCGAATCTGGCTTTACTGCGGCGAGTGTTAGAATACCTGCACCCGTTGCCAATCCCGGTGGCGTTGTGGGCGTGTGACCCGAAGTTAAAGGGAAATGGCGTGATCCGGGAAGGGGCGAACTCTATCCGGTTTGGTATCCCTGGAAATCCTGCGATGTCAGAATCAGCCGCCTTATCTGCCATCTTAGAAGTAGTCAGTGCGATCGCGACTCCGGTGCATTTAATGCGGATCTCAACTCGTCGCGGTGTGGAACTGATTCAAGAGGCGAAAGCACGCGGGATTCCGGTGACGGCGAGTACCTCTTGGATGCATTTGCTGCTGGATACTCAAGATGTAAGCAATTATAATCCCAATTTACGCCTAGATCCCCCATTAGGCAATCCCGATGACCGCATCGCCCTCATCGAAGGCATTCGAGATGGCGTGATTGATGCCATTGCCATTGACCATACCCCCTACACCTACGAAGAGAAAACCGTTGCTTTTGCCGAAGCGCCACCGGGAGTCATTGGTTTAGAGTTAGCGTTACCCTTACTTTGGCAACATTTAGTGGAAACGGATGTATGTTCTGCGCTGCAACTCTGGCAAACACTTAGCACAAATCCCGCGTTTTGTCTAGGTCAATCCCCCGCCAAGATTGCCAATGAACAACCCGCCGAACTGGTATTATTTGACCCGCATCAGAGTTGGACAGTGGCACAAGATACCCTGAAATCCCTCTCCAGGAATACACCGTGGTTTGGGCAAAAAATTAGGGGGCGCACGGTTCAAACTTGGTCAGGATTGACGTAGTTTTATCCGTAAATTCCCATCTGTAGGCAACCCTTCATTTAATCTGATAATCTGACGCCCGGAAACCGTAGGGGCGCACCGACGTGCGCCCGATTCAGATATCAAATCTACTCCACAATTTTAGCTGTATCAATCCACTACAGGTTCAGGTTGAACGGGGTCTATAGGACGGCACATTTTTCCATGATATAAACTTACCTAAAGTTATCGGAAAAGTCAAGCCCTAATTTTATTGTTTTGGGGAATCTATTTTATGTGTTACCTGTCTTGTAGGGGCGAGTCGCTGCACTATCGTTAAGGAGAAATCCATTAATTTTCTCGACTCGCCCCATGCACCATTTATCAAAGTTTTTCCGATACAGCCAGAAAAAGGGAGCATTTAGTCATTGATTTATCGACCTAGGTTTAGGTTGTTGCTTTTTATTGTGGCATTATTTTTTTCGGGAAAATTCAGTTTTATTGAGCAATTGAAAAGAAGATGTAATTCTGGCTGATTCAGGGTTTAAATTCAGGGTTGAGGCATTTTTCTCTCTTTTTGTGCTGAAGAGTTAACCAATTTGGAAATTTACCTCAATTATCCTGAATTCCATCATGAATTTAACTCAACCCGAAACCGTAGGGGCGCACCGACGTGCGCCCTTTACCAACGTGCGCCCTTTGCCGACGTGCGCCCTTTGTCGGCGTACACCCTTTGCCAACGTGCTTAAAGAAGGCAGAACAATGGTGCGTTACGCTTCGCTAACGCACCCTACTAAAATTTTGGCATAGATTTTATCGTTAAACCGGGCGCAAGGCTTTGCGCCCCTACAGTTTCTGGGCGTAAGGCTAATCCACCCAATTAGGTGTGCCACGCCACTACAATTTGGACTTCGCTTTTCTCGCCCCTACACCGCCACTTGTTCACGGGACGCTTTAATCATTTGCCACTACCCCCTATAATTGGTGTTCCTTTCCTTAGCTATCCAGTTTGGCTACTAGATGTAGTGTAGTTTCCTGTATGACCCACTTAATCTCTAATCCCGTGAATTATCTGCAAGAATGGAACAATAGCTGTATCGATGACCAACTCACCCGCCTGAACGTTATCCCCTTAAGGGGTACTTGCCCATCCAACTATTTACTCTACGCCGATACATTACCCCGACGGAATGATGGTCGGGTCAGTCACCGCATCCTCAAACGCTACGAACATACCGAACAGGGGGGATGGTGGTGTTCCGGAATTGACCTACTCACGGGTAATGATGACCTTTGGGGGTGTTTTAAGCCTAGTTCTCCTCGGTGCAATACTCAGACAGGGAAACCGATTAAATACGAACATCCGCCCCTAACCCCTACAGGGGTTTTTGCCCTGCGTGTCCCCCTACATCTGTGGCAAGGTATTGCTAATCGCTATAATATGGCGCTTCCGTTTGATGTAGAGACGTGCCATGGTGCGTCTGAGGGCGGGTTTAATCACGTCACGGGAAATGAAACCCTCCCCGACGCATCGGTCAGGGCGGGTTTTGTAGACACGTTATCATCAATCGCCCCAAGTCAGTCCCTAAACCTGCCCCTACAAACCATGCCCTCGATAGTCGCTAAGGGTGAACATTCGGTCAGGGCGGGTTTTGTACAAACGTTATCATCAATCGCCCCAGGCGAGTCCCTAAACCCACCCCTACAAACCATGCTCTCGATAGTTGCTAAGGGTGAACATTCGGTCAGGGCGGGTTTTGTAGAAACGTTATCATCAATCGTCCCAGGGGAGTCCCTAAACCCGCCCCTACAAACTCAAAATGTCTCCGGCGAATTTTGGCAGTGGTTGATTGTCCATCCCGAAATTCCGTTGTGTATTACTGAGGGCGCAAAGAAAGCGGGGGCTTTACTCACCGCCGGCTATGCGGCTATTGCCCTCCCTGGTGTATTTGGGGGCTATCGTGTCCCTAAAGATGACCAGGGAAATCGTATCGGTAAGTCTCGCCTCATCCCCCAGTTACTCAAATTAGCAACGCCGGGGAGAACGATTTATATTGCCTTTGACCAAGATACTAAACCGAATACCATCAAAGCTGTCAATGCTGCGATTCGTCAATTAGGATATCTGTTAACCCAACAGGGATGTTCTGTCAAAGTCATCAGTTGGCATCCAGACCAAGGAAAAGGGGTAGATGACTTAATTGCCAACCAGACTCAGACAGCCTTTGACCAAGCCTATCAAACGGCTGTCCCCCTGGATACCTGGAAAGCCCAATCCTTAACTCGCCTGACGTATTCGCCCACAGTACAGGTGAATCGTCGCTATTTAGGGGAACTCTCGATTCCTGACGATGCTAAACTGATTGGAATTAAATCTCCCAAAGGCACCGGGAAAACCCAGTGGTTAGAAACAATTGTTAAAGAGGCGATTAAGCGGCAGAAATGGGTGTTGGTGATTGGTCATCGGGTGCGACTCGTGGAGGCGTTGTGTCAGCGCTTTGGCTTGAATTATATCACTCAGATACAGGATACAGAGACGGGGGCTACGTTAGGTTATGGTCTCTGCGTGGACTCTCTCCATCCTACCTCTCAGGCGAGGTTTGAGGCGGTAAACTGGTCAGATGGGGTGGTGATTATTGATGAAGTCGAACAGGTTCTTTGGCATGGGTTGGATTCGGATACTTGCAGTAGTCATCGCGTGGCGATTCTGAAATCTCTGAAGACGTTGATGCAGAATGTTTTAGGCGGTGACGGGCAAGTCTATGTGGCGGATGCGGATTTGAGTGATGTTTCTATCGATTACTTGATTTCTTTATCGGGGATTCCCCACCATCCTTATATTATTCACAATACCTGGAAACCTACTGAGTCTGAATCATGGCGAGTCAACTATTATCCCGAACCGAAGCCAGAACGCTTGATTCAGGATTTAGAACGACACATTACTGCTGGAGGGAAACCCTTTGTTTGCCTGTCCGCCCAGAAACGGGGGAGTCAGTGGGGAACCTGTACGTTGGAAGCCTATCTGCGTTCTCGATTTCCAGAGGCGAAGATTCTCCGCATTGATTCAGAATCCCTGGCTGAACCGACGCATCCGGCGTATGGCTGTATGCGGGATTTGGATGGGGTGTTGAGTCAGTATGATATTGTTCTGGCGAGTCCGGTGATTGAAACGGGAGTCAGCATTGAGTTGCAGGGACATTTCACCTCGGTTTGGGGAATTGCAATTGGGGTACAAAGTGAGAACTCGGTGCGTCAGGCGTTGGGGCGAGTGCGACAAAATCTGCCTCGGTTTCTCTGGGTGGCGCCCTGTGGGTTTAATCGGGTGGGGAATGGTTCTACGTCGATTCCCGCTTTGCTGACTTCGGGACGCCGTTTGACTCAGGTTAATATTCGATTATTACAACAATCTGATTTTGATGCCCTGGATGATATTGAGACGGGTTTTCAAGCCGAATCCCTATTGTGTTGGGCAAGAATGGCGGTAAGGCATAATGCGTCGATGTTTCAGTATCGGGAATCGGTACTGGCGGCGCTGCGTGGGGAAGGGCATCAGGTGGTTGAGGCTGCGGAGGAGGAGATGGGGGGAGAGGTTATGGTTTCCTCGGCTTCCCAGACAGAGGGGAAGGATGAACCCGATTCGCTGACGGCTGCTATAGCGGCAGTAAAAGACCAAAACTATCAAGCCGAATGTTTAGCGATCGCCCGGGCTAAAAATCTGAGTGATAACCAATATCATACCGGACAAAAACGATTAGTGAAAACCCTTGCCCAACGACGGGCGATTCGCAAGTATGAGTTAAAGCAGCGGTATCGGATTCCAGTGACTGCCCAACTGGTGGCTAAGGATGATGATGGCTGGCATCAAAAGCTATTACTCCATTATTTTCTCACCTTAGGGCGAGACCTTTTGGCACAACGGGATGCGGCGATGGCACGTCGATTGATTGAGTTAGGCGGTGGGAGTATTTTCTTACCCGATTTTAATCGTTCTCAATTGGGGGCGGCGGTAGGAACGATGGAACTTCTGGGAGTTCCCGTTTTGCTGACAGATAGGGGGCGTGAATTAAGAGGAACCGATGAGGATTTGCAGGCGATGGCGCGATTGGCATTATCGAATCGGGCGTCGATTAAAACCACGTTGGGGATTGGATTGGCGCGAAATGCCACACCGATTCGGATTGTCCGGCGTTTGTTGGATAAAATTGGCTATGGGCTTGAATGTATTGGTCGTGATAGTAAGCGTTTAAAGCGGGTGCGTGTGTATCAGGTGGTGCATCCATCAGATGGGCGGTTTGAGGTGTTTCAGCAATGGTTGGCGCGAAGTTGTCAGGTGTTAGAGACGTCTTGTCAACAGCTTGATGCTTATTCAAAAGAGGTAAAAATTCAGACAGAGGGTGATGCAGGGGGTGAGTATGTGCAGCTTTCTCTAAATTTATCGGATTGTTGATTGTTATTTTTAGGGAACAGGGAACAGGGAACAGGGAACGGGGAACAGGGAACAGGGAACAGGGAACGGGGAACGGGGAACAGGGAACAGACAACTTAAAAAACGATAATTGTACAACCTGCTCCTACACTCGGTCAGGGCGGGTTTAGTCACATCCGGGTGAGTCAGAAACGATAGTAGTAAAACCCGCCCCTACAAACCCGGTTTCCTCGAAGGTTGTGAAGGGTCACAATAGAGACGTAGCATAATACGTCTCTACACTGTTTCACGCTTGAGCAGGCTGATATAATAAGGGATCTAACTTGCCTTGACTATCTAAACTGTAGAGATCATCACAGCCACCGATATGCTGGTTGTTGATGAAAATCTGGGGAACGGTTCGCCGTCCATTTGCCCGTTCTGCCATTTTCATTCTGGCACTTCCATCGCCATCGATTTTATATTCGGTGAAGTTAACGCCCTTCCACCACAGTAATAGCTTGGCACGAATACAAAAGGGGCAAGTTTGCCAGGTGTAAATTTCCACGTTGGCGTTGATGCGTTCGGGATGGCGTCCGAGGAGAGCGTTAATAGACTTGAGCATTTTATCGCTATTTTAAAGGATTCTATTTTCTAGTCTAAGAGATTAAGGTGTGTTAAGCAAATCCTTGTCCTATATAATTTTTAATGCTAGTAATAGCGTAATTTTAAATTGTCGAAGCGTAATATTACATTAATTTATAGACAAAGTTTACCGGAATTTTCCTAAAAGACCTTGATAGTAATGGTAACATGTTACCTCCAATCGCTATGGTGGAGTTAGCAGTTGGAGATGGAGGAATTCAGACGGGAGATATCAGACGGGAGATATCTGATGGGTTCAAAGCTGAAAACCTGGATTAAGCAGTGGCAAGGAGTACTATTGATCGCGCCGAGTGTGACGTTGATTATCCTTGCCCTGAATGCGGCGGGTTTATTTCAGTTATTGGAATGGGCAACGCTGGATCAATATTTTCGGCTGCGCCCTCAGGAAGCCCCAGACTCTCGCATTCTCTTAGTCACGATTGATGAAACGGATATTAATCAAGTGGGACAGTGGCCCATTCCGGATCGGGTTTTGGTTGACTTAATTACTACGCTGAAAGCGGCTGAACCCCGAGTGATTGGTTTAAATCTGTATCGAGATTTACCTGTAGAACCGGGACATCAGCAATGGGTGGAGGTGATGCAGTCTACGCCCAATTTAATTGGGGTAGAAAAACGAGTGGGCGATCGCGTGGCGTCTCCACCCACTCTGGACGCTTTAAACCAAGTTGCTTTGGCGGATCTAATGGTGGATGCAGATGGCAAGATTCGCAGAGGGTTATTATCGATTCAACGGGAGAATGGAGATTTACAATTAAGTTTAGCCGCCCGTCTGGCGTTACTCTATTTAGAGGATGAGGGGATTACGTTAGAGGGAATTAATACCAATCAGCAGCGTTATCGCTTGGGGAATGCTATCTTTACGCCGTTTCAGACTGATGATGGGGGGTATGTGGATGCCGATGCGGGAGGGTATCAGATTCTGTTAAATTTTCGCGGTGTTTCAGCCAGCTTTGATACCGTTTCTTTAAGCGATGTTTTAGCTGATCGCGTTCCCCCAGAAAAATTCCGCGATCGCATTATCCTAATTGGGTCTAAAGCCCAAAGTACCAACGCTTTATTTTTCACCCCTTATGATAGCACAATCTTTGCCCCTCCCCGTCGCGCTGCTGCTATTGTTATTCACGCGAATTTAACCAGTCAAATTATCAGTAGTGCTATCGATGGACGCCCCTTGATTAAAGTCTTACCCAATCCAGTCGAAGTGATACTGGTTGTTTGTTGGTCGTTTCTGGGGGCAGTCGGCAGTTTAGTTTGGCTCAAGAATAAATGGTTGAATCCCAACACCTTACTCCAATTACTCGCCCTAGGTATTTATATTCTACTGGCAAGTGGTTGTAGTTTAATTGGCACGTATCTCTTATTTTTAGCCGGGTGGTGGTTACCTGTAATTCCTTCATTACTCGCCTTGACCGGTTCAGCCGTGATCACTGCCGATTATCAGAGTCGGCGGTTACAGCAGGAAGCCCAACAGAAATATCGCCGTATCTTTGAAAATGCCCTAGAAGGTATTTTTCAGACCACCCTTGATGGACGCTATCGCAGTGCGAATCCGGCGTTGGCAAAGATTTATGGGTATAAGTCTCCAGAGGAGTTAATCAGCAAAATTACTAATATAAAAACCCAGCTTTATGTTGACCCGAAGCGGCGAGATTATTTTATTCAACTGATGGAAGAACAGGGAGAAGTTGTCGGCTTTGAGTCTCAAGTTTATCGCCAAGATGGCAGCATTATTTGGATTTGCGAACATGCGCGATCGGTTTGTGATGATCAGGGAAATGTTCTCTACTATCAGGGATTTATTGAAGATATTAGCGAACGGAAACAGGCGCAAGTCGAGCGTGAAACGTTTACCAGAGAACTTTTCCAGTTGAATCAATCCTTCTCCCAGTTTGTCCCTCGGCAATTCTTGCAGTTACTGAAAAAAGACAGTATTTGTGATGTTAGATTAGGCGATCAATCTCAGCAAAATATGTCGGTTCTCTTTGCGGATATTCGCAACTTTACAAGTCTATCGGAAGCGATGACACCGCAAGAAACCTTTAATTTTATTAACCGTTATCTTTCCTATATGGAACCTGCTATTATCCAGAATCAAGGGTTTATCGATAAATACATTGGTGATGCGATTATGGCGTTATTTAGTGGCAGTGCCGATGATGCAGTCAACGCGGCAATTGCTATGTTGCAACACCTTAAACGCTATAATCAAGAGCGACAAAAAGCTGGGGAATATCCTATCGAAATTGGGATTGGTATTAATACTGGCTTGATGATGTTAGGAACAGTGGGCGGTAAAACCCATATTAATAGTACAGTGCTGAGTGATGCGGTGAATTTAGCCTCTCGCTTGGAACATTTGACCAAAGAGTATGGGGTATCGCTGCTGATTTCACATTACACCTTTGACCATTTGCGTGACCCTTCTCACTATTCATTTCGTCTCATTGGTCGGGTCAAGGTTAAAGGTAAATCCCAAACCGTGTCTGTGTTTGATGTATTTGATGCTGATCCGCCTCCCGTTCGTCAGCGCAAGCTGAAAACAAAGACGATATTTGAACAAGCGTTATGCCTTTATTCGCAACGAGAGTTTAGTAAAGCGGCTAAATTATTTCAACGGTGTCTAGAATTTGTGCCTGAGGATAAAACCGCTAAAATTTATCGGCAACGCTGTCAGAAGTAGAGATGTAGCAGGCTAGTACAAGAAGGCAGAAGTCCGAAGGCAGATGGCAGAAGGCTATAAGGAACATAATGTAGCTGCTTTTAAGCAGCTTGTTAACTGGTTAATAATAGTGGCGCAACCCTAACTATCGATAATTCAATTATTACTAGCGTCACCAGTTTAGGCAAAGGCGGCGACATTGGACTTTTTGCCCCGTCTCTGGTGTTGAGTGGTGGGTCGAAAATTTTTAGCGTTACGGTTGGTTCTGGACAAGGGGGTAATATTCAGATTAATGCTGATTCAAAATACGAAAACTACCTCAGAGGTAGGAACGGGTATTTCTACAGCCGCCCGAACTAATAGTAGTGGTGATGCGGGGGATTTAACCATTAACGCTGAATCCATAGAAATTATTGGCAATGAACCCGGTGCGGCTGTTAACCACGCAAGGGATTTTTGGCTTGCAGGTGAGTGATCAACTTACCCCAAATAGTGATATTACGGCGAGTTCTCAGTTAGGGATTGATGGCACAATTACGATTAATACTCCTAATGTTGATCCATCTCGCGGCTTAACTGAGTTACCCTTTAATTTTACTGATCCGTCCAATCAAATTATTGCGGGTTGTCCGGCGGATACCGGGAATCGCTTTACGGTTATCGGACGTGGCGGTATTCCCGATAATCCCCGTGACTATTTGCAGGGAAATGCAGTTTGGCGAGATCGGCGAAATGTTGCAGCGTTTTCTGATCAGCAACCTGCTGTAAACTTGCCATCTGAGACATCTGAAAACCGGATAATTGAAGCTCAAGGTTGGATTGTGGATGAAGAGGGTACGGTGATTCTAACGGCTGAATCGAGTGGAGGAAAAAGGGTGGATTTGGGGGGAGGATCGTCTTCCTGTGAGGGGAGAAATGACTTAGACTAAATTTAATTAGACTAAATTTAATAGGTGAGATTGCAATTATATTTTTTAACGCAGAGGGACGCAGAGGTTTTCGCAGAGGGCGCAGAGGGGATTGAAGGATGGGGGCAATAATTTTATAGAATGGGGGAAATAACTGGAGATGATCGGACAAAAAACGAATGACAAATGACAATGGGAACATTGGTGAAGAACGGGCGGAGTTGGAACGACAACGGGCGGAAAAAGCCGAACAAAAAGCGGCAAAATTAGCGGCACGATTGCGGGAAATGAGGATTGACCCAGATACCGACGACTTAGAGTAAATGAGGGGTTATGAAACGGTTAAGAAGAAGCAGTAAAAAGCAACTATTTTTCTGGGGATTAGTCCTAGTCACTTGCTTCGTGGTGACGACGGTTCGTTCTGTCGCGGCACAGGATTCTTCTAACCGTTTTTTGACCTCTCACCCTACCCTTCTCCTACAAGGAGAGGGGAGACAGATAGAGAATCTAGGAGAGGGGAGTATAGATACTTCTAACCTTGTCAGTCAAGGTAAAATCAAAGAGGAAACTGGACATTTAGCTGATACAATAAAGGCTTGGCAAGAGGCGGTAAAGAATTATGAAAAAGCTGGCGATCGCATGAATCAGGCGTTAGCGTTACATTACTTATCCTTAGTCTATCAAGACGTGGGACAATGGCAACAAGCAGAAGCGGCGATTAACCAAAGTCTTGACTTACTCCAACCCCAAGCCAATCCCGCGATTCTAGCCCCCATCTTAAATACCAACCAGTAACCAGATTAAAACCTTAGTCTTTGTTTTGGATGGCGTTTTGCGGAATATCCCTATGACAGCCCTCCATGATGGCAACCAGTATTTGATTGAAAACTACAGTGTGGCGTTAACACCGGGATTGCAGTTACTTGAGCCGCGATCGCTCAAACAAGTTCCCCTATTTTCTTTAACCGCAGGATTAACAGAAGCCCGTCAAGGCTTTGTCCCCTTACCAGCCGTTAAGCAAGAAGTTAAAGAAATTAGTGATGATTTACCGTCAGAAATTCTATTGAATGAAACCTTTACTTATGCCAAAATAGAAAAGGAACTCAAAAACCATTCCGTTAACATTCTCCATCTTGCCACCCATGGTCAGTTTAGTTCTCAACCCAAAGACACGTTTATTCTTACCTGGGATAAACGTCTCAATGCTAATACCTTATCTGAATTGCTGAAAACGAGAGAACAAAGTAACTCTGAACCGATTGAACTGTTAGTACTCAGTGCTTGTCAAACGGCAACTGGAGACAAACGAGCCGCTTTAGGATTAGCTGGATTAGCTGTGCGTTCTGGCGCTCGGAGTACCATTGCTACGCTTTGGTCAGTGAATGACCAATCCACTGCCGATGCGATGATTGAATTTTATCATCATTTGCGCCAAGGTGATGGCAACCGAGCGGAAGCCCTGCGGCAAGCTCAGTTATCATTATTAAAGCAAGAAGCCTATCAGCATCCCTATTACTGGGCACCTTTTATTTTAGTGGGGAACTGGCTGTAATTATTGATCAGAGCAGGTTTCAAAACCGTATTATTTTGGGGTCAGAGGTTGCTCAATTACCAAACATAAATCCGAGGAGGATTGAAATCATGAACGTAGTTAAATCTTTATCCCTATTCGGCATAGCGTTATCCTTGGACGTGTTAGTCGGTTCGGATTTAATGGCACAATCTGACTCAATTGATACCCAGTTGTGGGTAACGTTTGATCCGCCCAAAGAAGGAACTCCATACGATACAACTGGTGGTGCCTCTCGGGGAATGTGTCCGGGGGATGAACTAATGGACAATGAAAGCTTATCCTCGTTAATGCCCAGCCATAGCGAAACGGATGTCGAACGTCCCAGTTTTGCCGTATATCTTCCCAAAACCGGAGCTAAACAAGTATTTTTCAGCTTAAAAGATGCTGATGAAGACTATTTTTATCAGACACAACTCCCACTCCCTACAACTCCGGGTATGTATCGTTTAGAGTTGCCAACCGATGCTCCAGCCATAGATTCTAATATAGAATATCAGTGGTCTATAGGGTTGATATGTGGGCAAGCCGTCGATCCTAATGATCCGAGAGTCAGTGGGATGATTCTGTATAGGAATCCCTAGGGCAAGAAGGCAGAAATAACTGAATAGTTCTATATTAATGAATGGGGGAGTTTGATCGGCGAAGACAGCGCAACTACAAACTTTTTTAGCAGATGAAAGGGAATTATGAAGGTTAGTTTTGGACTTGGGTACATCGCCAGCCTGATTTTATTGGCTACTTCTCCTTTGCTGACAATGCTGACAAATCCGATTCCGGCTGTAGCGGATGATACAGGCGTGATTCGGAAAGTTGTCCTCCTGGATTTATGGGAAAAGGGTAATGGGTTTCGCCTGTCCCCGGAAGTTACCCAAATTACAGTGGTTGATAATTATGCGATCGCGCACTGGTTTTGGGACAATAGTACGGGGGAGACGGTTGTGATTAATCAGAATAATCAATGGCAAGCGATCGCGTCAACCCAAACTCCATTCACCCCCAGCACCCTGGCTAGTTATGGGATTCCTCGTCAGACGGCGCGACAGTTAATTAATCGCGATCGCGCTAATCCGAATACACCGTCAGAACCACCCCCTGTTGCGAATCTCTTCACCTCTGTCTTACCGCAACTCCAACGACAAACCGACACGTTGATTTTATTACCCAGTCAAATACCGGAGTTTAAACAGCGGATTTATGTGAATAGCTTTATTCAACCGAATACCTATAGTATTGCCTTAAGTTTAAAGCAAAACTGCGATGGAATGCCCAATTGTACCTTAGGTGCTTTTAGCGCTACGCCAGTAAATTCTCGGTATTCTCCTGACGATGGATTCATTAAAAAAATTCCCCTCACCAATGGAATCTGGGGATATTTTACACCAAGTCGATGTCAGGGTTTTTGTACACCATCTGTGATTGAATGGGTGTGGCGAGATACCCATTATCGAATTGCTTTAAAAGGGTTGGGGACAGATGTTAATCAAGCCGAAGCGATGATGGTCAACATGGCTAATTCTGCGATTGAAGCTGGACCTCGTTAAACCGCCTTGGGTTCTTTAGATTTATTAACGTTGACACGGATACCTGCTTGTATCAAATTGGCATCAATGAACTACTCAAATCTGCTCAATTTGTTCGGGTCGCCCTATTTTAAACCTTTTTGGTTTCCCCAACCATCTTGTAGAGACGTTGCATGCAACGTCTCTACAATCTCGCCAAATACGGTGACAACTTAGCCAATCTCTTCGTCTGCGATATCTGCGACAAGATTGATGTCTCGTCGTATCCACCGCCAAATAAAGTCTTGTTGTTCAGGCGAGAAGCCACATCGATCCATTTCTGCTTGCACTTTATCGTCGGCTACTGGCTGAAAACGTGCGATTAATACCCAGCGGATACCACCAAAGCAATACCAATCATTTTCTTGAAGCTCCTCAACAAGGAAAGGGGCATAATCCTGGTATAATATTTGCTCCAATTCTAATGCCGTAGACAATACTGCAAATACTCCGAATATGACATCAGAACCTTGCTCTAAAGATTTCTGTAAGTTATCTCCATAGAAACACCTAAAGCTCGATAATATTTCTGTGTCATATTCATTGCCACTAATCCAAGGTTGTGAAGACGTAAGCAAAATTTTCCCTATTTCCCTTAAGTCATTTAGCTGGCTCTCAACGTCCGTCATTTCGTTGTATAAGTCGCGGTATTTATTCATGAATTGCATTAAACATTCAGCAACAGAACCCCAGCAACTTAGAAATAGAGGAAATATTGCCTCACGAAAAAGGCTATCTACACCATGCCAAGTAATCAAGTTTTCCAAAGATACTTTTCCCTGTAGCCAAGTTTTATGGCAAACTATAAAGTATTTCGGATACAGTGGCTCCAGGTAATCAGAACAAGCTTCAAAAACCTTTTTAGAGACACTTTGCCAAACATGCGAGCTAATCTCAAAAAGAACAATGGCTTCGCGTTCATTACTATTCATCTTAAATCGTTCGATCAGTAATTCTTCTAAAGTCTCTGAAATAGTTCCCCGATTCTCGGTTGCAGCATTGAACAGTAATAAAGTTTTTCCCGATTTTATAAAGTTTATGGAATTCCCCTGTGAATACTCATCTAGATTAACCTGTTTAATCCCCCACTCTAGTAAGTATTCAATACAAGCTGTGGTAATCTTCCGAGTCACCTTAGGACTAGGCACCATAAACTCTAAACATCGTGCCGCAAAAGACAGTAAATTTTCTACTTCCTCCGCTTTAGCCTCACGAACGGCATAAAGAACCGTAGTCAGTAATTTATCCCCAGCACCTTCAGAATTCTTACTTTTGATCTGAAAAGCCAATTGTGCGACAACATCCCATTCCTTCTTAGCAATTTTGGGTAAAAGGAACTCGGCTAACACCTTAGCTGTCTCTTGAGTTCTAAACAAATAGAGTGCGGTAAAATATTCGAGAAAAGTACGATGGGTAAATTGATAAAGTTCCTCACCATCTGCCGTTGTTCCTATCCCCGTAAATACCCACGCTCGTCCCCGACAGAATTGGATAAACTCACGCGCCGCCCTTTCTGCTTGATCACGGTCATCAAAACGATGTTCTAACAAATACTCAGAGAGTTTAGCCGTAAGCTGGCGTTCGGTTACGCCTCCCTGTAAACTTTCATCAGAATAAAGCCAATGGGCGAGGTATGCAATCGCTGGTCGAATATTATCCTCAAAGCGAAACTCAACCGGAATATCTCGATTTTTATCCCACTTCTCAAATAACATTTCAGCGCATTTTTCATACACCTCCGGGCGATTTCGGGGAATGTAACCTTCGCGCCGATAGAGGTTACACATCAACGCTAACATAAGCGGGTTAGAACGCAAATCGGAGACAAATTGGCTCTCGTTGAGAAATGCTTCTGCCTTTTCTTCTGGTTCTTCGTTGACCTTAAACCATGTCGTAACATATTCTTTGACTTGATTTTCATCAAAGGGAGCCAGCCGAAAAACCTCAAATTTTTCGGGGTCAAGGGGTGCTTGATCATACCCCACTTCTCTGGATGTCACCAGCACAGGAACTGAGGGATAAAGATTACAGAATAATTCAATATCGCTGCTAATTTCCTGGCGATAGCGAGTATCTAGGAGTTCGTCTAATCCATCAAAAATTACTACGACTCGACCTGTCAATAGTAAATAGTCAAAGGCTCCAGACGGTGGCGGTGTTTGATAATCAGAATTCGCTTTTGTTTCGATATATTGTACGATGGAGCAGTTTAGTTGTTTTTTCTTTGCGCCATAATCCCGCAGGATAACTAGGATTGGTGTAACTTGTCTACCCGCAAAGGGGCGTTCTGAATAGCAGGTTGCTAAAACATGGGCAAATTTTTGGGTAAAGGTGGATTTACCGCCACCCGGATTCCCCAGCAGGACAACGCGATAAATGCTAGCGAGAAAGACTGTAATTTTTAGGGATTCTGGTTGATTGGTTTGTTTGGTGGGAGTTGGGATAAAGTTGGGGCAAACATATAGGCGATTGATGGGGAGTTTCTGCGCCTTATCGAAATCGGGAGGAATAATATATTTGTGGCGTTCTCCAACTTGCTGGCGATAGTTTTCCTCAAAGGTTAGAATGGCTTTAATATCGGGTTTTTGTGGCGCTGTTAATAGGTTAAGCGTTTTTTGAATCGTCGCCAGTTCATCCCGCACGATTTGATGACGGAAGGCGGATTTTGCCTCATGCGCGGAAAGTCTACCCTGATCAATGGCGCTTTGTAGCGCTTCTTCACATCCCTCAATTAGATCATCTAAAATGAGATTTGCTGCGTCTTGCAGTTCAGCTTCTGGGATGTTGGTATAGTAGGAGAATGCGGCTAACCATTCCTGACGGATTAGTTCAAAATTATTTTGCGGATTATCTGAAAGTTTGGCGGTGTAAATTTGACGGACGATGGTTTCGGCGGGTGGAGATTCCAGAAATAAGCAAATTTGGTCAATTTCGGCGGGTTCATAACATTGGATTCGTTCTGATACTGTCTCGGCGGCTTTTTGGAGAATAGGTTGTAAGGCTGTTTCATTGAGTTTCCGGCGTTCTAGGATTTCTGCGCCAATGAGATGCTTTCCTACCTGACGACTGACTGGTGCGAGAAGTGGAGAGAGTCCTTTGGCAATTAGGGTTAAGTTTGGCTCCATGGTTGTATGCTATGGGAGTTATGATAGCAATAGTTCTATATTAGTAGATGCGTGAGTTTGATCGGCGCTAAAGCGCAACTACAAACTAGGTTGTACGACGGGCGGCGAATGTTTATGGCGCTAAAGCGCAACTACAAACGAAATGAAAAGCCAACACCGCCGATTCCAAATCCGCCCCTTTCTCCTGGTTCTATTCCTGTGCAGTCTCACTTTCAGTTTGAGTCTAAGT